>NZ_VATP01000018.1:0-49325 GCF_005781125.1 Escherichia sp. E2748 | reverse complement strand
GTTTTCAGGGAGGAGATCAAAATTGGTAATCCCCCGTTTTTAACTGGGTAGATAAGTAGAATCAGTTAAGCGCTGAATATGCTGCATCGGTGTGAAGCCATTCAGTGCCATACTCGGTTGCTCATGATTATAGAACCATTGCCATTGTGTGGCGTATGCCTGTAACTCACTCAGCGAATAAAACAGATAATGTCCCAGCCAGTCATAACGGACTGTCCGGTTATAACGCGCAATATAAGCATTCTGTTGCGGTTTCCCCGGCTGAATAAAATTGAGGATGATGTTTTGTTGTTCAGTCCATATTATCAGTGTGTTACCTGAGTATTCTGGGCCGTTGTCACAACGAATCGATGCCGGTTTTCCTTTCCATTCAATTAGCTGCTCAAGAGTTCTGACTACCCGACTGGCCGGAAGGGAAAAATCGACTTCTATCGCCAGAGCCTCACGATTGAAATCGTCGATAATATTCAGCAGACGGACGGTGCGACCATCTGACAACTGATCGTGCATAAAATCCATTGACCAGCTCTCGTTACTGCCTGCGGGTACACTCAGCGGTTCAGGCTTTTCACGTTTCAGTCATTTTTTAGGTTTTATCCGCATATTCAACGACAGTTCGCAGTAAATCCGGTAAATTCTTTTGTGGTTCCAGGCGAAGCCTTTTACGTTGCGCAGATACAGATAACACAGGCCAAAGCCCCAGTTTCGCTGGCTGTCTGTGATACGAACCAGCCAGTCGGCAATTATCTGATTTTCCTGACTCAGTAAGTGCCTGTAGTGGTAGCAACATTCGCTGACGACAAAGAGCTGACAGGCCAGACGGATACTGAGCCCCCGGTGTTCTACCGCATACTGCGCCATCCGCTTCCGGTCTGATGGCTTCACCACTTTTTTGCCATTGCTTCCTGAATAATTTCGGCCTTAAGTCGCTCTTCGGCATACATTTTTTTCAGCCGACGATTCTCTTCTTCGAGTTCTTTCAGTCTGCTCATCAGTGCCGCATCCATCCCACCAAACTTTGAGCGCCATTTATAAAAACTGGCACTGCTGATGCCATGCTCCCGGCACAGTTCAGGAACCGGTGCCCCCGCCTCAGCCTGTTTGAGAATGGTGATGATCTGACCGTCAGTAAAACGTGATCGCTTCATAGAAATCCCCCTGCATTCAGGTTAGGAGAAAATTCTACTTATGCATGCACTGGTTTTTCGGGGGGATTACCAAACAACAAATAAATATCATTAAAAATAACTCAATAGCATTGAATGAATAACAACAAAAAGAATTGAGATCATACATTTATAAAAATAAAAACAGAGCTTATTATATTAAGCACATAGTTATTAATAAATTATCAGAAAAATATAAAAGCAGTTATGAACTATAAATCATATTCCCATCATGACTATATAACTTGTTCTATTTACAATCAACAGGGTTAATCGCCTAAACTTTATAAGGTGATCCAGGGATTTGCCGGAAAAGGAAGAAGACAATGAAGAAAATTAGTGTGGTGGTAGCTGATAAATATCCACTGATGTTAAAGGGAATAGTAACATTCTTATCAAAGTATCCATCTATTTATGAAGTATCATCTACCTTCACTGATGCTCTGAGTGCAGCTGAGTATTGTTCACAATATGAACCAGATGTATTGATTCTTGGTGAGTTCTCTGACGGTCTGGGGGGCATTGAACTTATACGCTGGATACACTCTATGAGAATAAAATCAAAATTAATATCATATATGGAAAAAAAAACATATATAGATGCAAATAAATTCATTGATGCCGGTGCAATGGGAGTTGTCTGGAAGACCAGTCCTCCTGAAAATTTAAACCACGCGATTGAAAATATCTATAATAATACTCATTATTTTGATGATGGTTTGCTTCAGACATCGCCCGTCACAAGAAAACCCGTCCCTGGTAATTTTCTGACAATGCGTGAAAGACAAATTCTGCAACTTATTGCAGATGGGCAAACAAATAAACATATCGCAAAAATTTTGGACGTCAGTAATAAAACTGTTGAAACACACCGCTTAAATCTTATGAAAAAAATGGATGTTCATAGTGGAATTGAACTTCTAAAAGTAGGTCTGAGAATGGGTGTATGTACCATATAGAGTATAAGGGAAAGGTATAGCCCTGGTAGTTAGTATAAATTTCGCTCGTTTCGGGTGTTTTTAACTCCATAAGAGTAAGAGCCTGTCCAGGAAAGAGTTGTCAGAATACTGTCACTGTAGTGGTCATTTGACTGCTCCACGTCCTGAATGACGGGGATTCCCACTTCAACGAGCCGAACCTAAGCCGCGTGCTGCGATTCAGGGTTTACAGGCTCTCCGTGGGCTAACACTGCCAGCCCGGCAGCTTTAATATTACGTGCCGCGTTAATATCGCGATCATGGTCTGCGCCACATTCAGGGCAGTGCCATTTACGAACATTAAGAGGCATTTTTTGCATGGTGATACCGCAGCAACTACAGCGTTTTGAGGACGGAAAATACTGGTCAATGGCGACCACTGTCCGCCCGGCCCATTTGCCTTTGTACTGGAGCTGGCGAACAAGTTCGCTCCAGCCTGCGTCAGCTATTGCTTTAGACAGCTTCGGGTTGCGGATCATGTTTTTCACCTTGAGGGATTCGACGCAAACAACTTGGTTTTCGTTAATCAGTTTGCGGGACAACTTGTGCAGATTGTCCATCCGGCAATCTGCGATTTTCGCGTGGAGTCGGGCGACCTTTAAGCGGGCTTTAATACGGTTTCTTGAGCCATTTTGCTTCCTGCTTAAACGGCGCTGTAGCAGCGTTAATCGCTTCGCATATTTAGCGGTGTGGCGGGGATTGTCGGTTTTGAATCCGGTATCGGTGACGAATAAATCTTTTAAGCCAACATCAATGCCGACCGTTTTAGCGGTCACAGGCATTGATACAGGTTCAAACTCACACAGGCAGGAAATAAAGTACCTGCCAGCGCTATCTCTGGAAATGGTAACGGTTGACGGCACAGATGGTAATTCGCGACTCCAGCGAACATCCAGCGGCGACTTGCTCTTTGCTATGTACAACTCGCCGTCACGGTATTTAAACGCGCTAGCAGTGAACTCAGCCGCCTGTTTGTGCCGTTTGCTTTTGAAAGCCGGATATGCAGTTCGTCCGGCAAAGAAGTTAGCAAAGGCGGCTTGTTGGTGGCGCAACGACTGCTGGAGGGGAACGCAGGAAACATCATTCAGCCATATGTATTCAGGCTCTTTTTTGAGCGCCGTAAGGCGAGCGTTGGCCTGTAGATAACCGCTCTTTTCCTTTCGCTCGTAGTACGCATCGGTACGCCAGCGAAGGATGGAATTGTAGACGAAGCGCACACAGCCGAACGTCTGAGTTAAAAGCTCAGCCTGCTCAGTTGTCGGGTAAAACCGGTATTTATATGCGCGTTTCATGTGTTCACATACTAAAGAGGAAAATGTGATACAGTTAGCCGGAAAACCGCCTCCTTTCCTCCCCGGCCTGAAGGCCGAGGTTTCCCGGAGGCATTCTGATGATATTGACCACTATTCTACGGCAAGAACAATAACCGCACTCTGATTCTTCACATGTCAGCCCGCCGTTGGAAAAAGAGAGAGCCGACACAATAGTCGTCGCCCACTACATAACCTCTGTGTTACTGCCAGACCTTGTCTTTAGTCGCTTAACAATTTACTGGTCCCCATTTTGTTTCCAGACGTCTGAAGAGCTCTTCATAACGCTTTTCGTCCTGCTATTCCCTGCTGACTGGTGATGCAGCCCCTGACGTTTTCGTCTGAGATACTCCAGCCAAAGTTTATCGCTTCACTGTCTTTCCTGTCTGAATAACCTGATATCAACGAAAATCGGCAATGCATACAAAAATGGGTATTTGTCTGATAACTCAACTGAAAGGTGGATGACAGCTTTTAAGAATGAAATTTCTTTAAGCCAGTTGAATTTACTGTAAAGTATAATTTGTTAGTACAAGATACTTAATTACAACTTAAATATCATTAGGAATGTTTGTATAATACACACGTAACATGTTGTTTGTATTAGAATAATATTTTATCATAAAATGATTCCTAAGGTCTTTTGATAGCGATATCATTTGTTTAAAATCTAACTCATGAAATAACTCAACGACATTTTGCTTTTCTAGAAATAACCCATAGTTATCACCATTCATAAGAGTTATGACCTTTTATGTAAAATTGAAATCATCCTCACAGTGCTGTGATGCTATCTCGACCTATCATAGGAGTGGCATGTCTGCGTATATACTATGATTTTTTTCTTTTAAAATAATATGGTAGATGATTTTTTGCACTTAATAGCAGAAAACCATAGGTTTCCCAACACTAGGATATTATTTTGAAGCAGTCATCTTTAAATATTTATCAGTAACCCAACCTGATGTGTTCAGTAGAATCAGGCGATAATATAATGTTTTATTTTGTGTCTAAATATTAATAGCTGGGCTCAATAAGAGTCTGTCTGGAGAAATAACATAATGAATGCGATTGAACTTTCTGAACAATCACAAGCAATCCATGATTTTAATCTGACTTACCTTTTATTGGCACAACGATTAATTTTGGAGGATAAAATATCTGCCGGCTTCAGACTGGGACTAAATGAAGCGACAATGGAATCTCTGGTGGGTTTATCTCTTCCTCAGTTGATTAAATTATCGTCTACTGGACAATTAATTTGTCGTCTACGTATAGACAGTGAAATGATACTTAATTGTTTAACCAGAGATTCAAGGATTGATGCTCTGCAACGTATTCACACTGGAATTATTCTTTCCACAGAATTACTGGATTCATTGTCAGAACAGAAAAACATTGCCGTCTGAGGGTACGATTATGAGTGATAAAAGCATTATTAATGAAGTTAAGGATGCTCAAATTGCAATGGAGCTGATTAATCTTGGCGCAAGAATGCAGGTTCTTGAAAGTGAAACTAACCTGAGTCGTCGGTGGTTATTAAGACTTTATAAAGAAATTAAAGGGTGTTCGCCTGCAAAAGGTATGCTGCCATTTTCTGCTGACTGGTATATGTCATGGGAACAGAACATTCATTCTTCGATTTTCTATAACATCTATCGCTTTTTGCAAAAGAAAAACTTTGGCCGTCCTGTTGAAGTCATGCTTAAAGCTTACCGACTGTATCTGGACCAGATTCAGAAAGAATCCGGTGAAAAGTCTATCCTGAGCTTAACCAGAGCCTGGACACTGTTACGCTTCATTGACTGCGGAATGGTAGAATTGACGCGTTGTTGCGGTTGCGGTGGCAGTTTTGTCACAACACCAGGATACAGTTTGCACACCTTTACCTGTAGCCTGTGTTTTCCGCCTTCTCGCGCAAGCAAAAAAATGAAAGAACAATCAATTGAACATGTAAGCCATGAGATTTAATGAAAACTAATACGCATATCTTCCTGCCATCCGTGGATTTCAAATGCACAGAATGGCAGGGATGGTGGCGATTATAAAGACGTGGAGTGACAGAGGTTTTCTGGCTGCTATCTTCACCAGACTCATACAGAAATCCGGTAACTATTTCCAACGTGATGATGAGAATGATCGCCGTCTTCTCCATAAAGTGATGGCATATTTCCAGTCTGAACTATTAATTTTCGCAGAGTGGTTACTCTTTCCATATGGATTTCGAGTAATTGATTACTCCTTTGATTCAAATCACTTGCACGACGTAGCACCAAAGTAATCCCTTCCCAACGAGTGGCAAATCTGGCATTATTTTTATAAGGAATATAAAGCTGTGCATTTTTTTCTGCATGCTTACGTTCTTCATCATAAAAATTAATTGCAGCCAACAAACGACTTTTATTATCAGAGATAACCTGAAGCGAGACTGGATTTATTCTCGCGCGGCTGAGCTGGGAAACTTCTTCCAGCAAGGTACCTTCCAGTTCATCAAGAAGTGTTTGCAATTTAATAAGATTTTTTTCTAACTGATCTTTCACTTTGTTACTCCTGGTTTATGAAAATCGAATAATCTCATCAACCAACCGGGTGGCGATATGATCACTGTCCAAGGTTAATTCACCGGCGGCTATTTGCGCAGAGATTTTGGCGAGGCGGGCGTGGTCTACATCGTTGGAATCATCTGAGGTAAATATGTCAGACAGATGACTTAATTCAACATGCACACTGGCATCTTGATCGTCGGATCGCAGTGATCCACCCTGCGGTTGAGGCTGACGTGAATCCGTTGATTGTCGGATGTCAGCTCCCTGTACAGGAGAGGTCTGGCAAATACGCTCGATACTCATAGTTATCCTGATTCGAAATAATAATGAATGGGTACTATGTATATCGGCGTACAGGGAAATAACTGAAGTCAGTCGTTCTGGCTGATAAATGCCTTACCGTTACCTACGGCTGTCGCCAGCAGGGTTTGCCCGGAGTGCATTTGTACGCGAAATGACTCTCTGAGGGTTGCATTGTCTAATGCTTTTCCGGTGGTATGAATCTCATAATCATCGCCTTTGGTCATCACATCAACTTTTTCACCTGTGTGGATCACCCATTGCTGGCGTAGTTCGCTGAAAGTCAGAGGATGATTTGGTTGTATCCATCGGGTTGGCGTTGCACCAATAATCTTCTGTGGATCGAGGATGAGATCGGCTGGAAGATGGTCGATATTCCCTCGCTGTGACTGGATATCATTCTGACTTACCGTTTGCCCTGGTGTAAGTTCATGTGCTGCCAGCCAGTATGTCGCCGTGGCACTTACAGAAACCTGGATGAATTTCTGATGTGTTCCACAAGAGGCAATAATGCTGTGATTACCGCTTAGTTTTTTTGAATTGCCAGGTAAACGTAATGCCGGGTTTCCACAAAGAGTTGCCAGTTGAGTGGTAGGGGTCAGGATCGTAATCTGTAATTGTGGCATTCCCTGACTATAGGGGGCCAACAGCAATGCGATACGCGACGACAGCGACTGACCGGTTGACTGTGATGCATGAGCCAGGATTGTCAGATTAAGATAAACGATCAGGAAAAGTAATAAAACGAGGGGTACACGTTTAAATAACATTTGTTATCGACCTTTCGTCAGAAAAACTTTCGACTTAAGACATGCACAATAATATATGCTGAGAAGCAATTTTTTTACTCGCTAATGTGATGCCGTAAAAGCGTTTGTTTGCAGGATAGACATTTCAAAATATATCAAAGTGTTTTTTGTATGCCATTTTGGGGAACAATCTGGTTAATTGACGTCATTGCTGTCGCATATTTGCGTTATGGTTTTTTAGACCACTCACCATAAAATGCACCGCAATATTGTTAATAAACAAGAAAGGTTTTATCTCATGCTGGATAAACTCGACAGTGAATTCCGGTTTCAGCAGCATGCGCTGAGTCTGCTGACGCAACGCCAGGGCATCCTTGCTTCTAATATCGCGAATGCTGATACACCAGGATATCTCGCACGGGATATCGATTTTTCGCAACAGTTAAAGGAAGCCGTTAACCGCAGTCAGGCGACTGACAATAATATGAGTCTGACAGTCACCTCTGAAAGACATATTGCTGACAGTACGCATTTAATGAGTGATCCGCGACTTCTTTATCGTATACCCGATCAGCCCAGCGCTGATGGTAATACCGTAGATATGGATCGTGAGCGTGTTAATTTTGCAGATAACTCAGTGAAATATCAGTCCAGTTTAACGTTTCTGACATCACAGATTAAAAACATGATGACGGTTGTTAGTCAGGGATAAATAAAATTATGTCACTTCTAAGTATTTTTGATATTTCCGGTTCAGCGATGGCCGCCCAGTCTCAGCGTCTGAATGTCAGCGCCAGTAATATGGCCAATGCCGACAGTATCGCCGGGCCGGACGGTAAACCGTATAAAGCCAAACAGGTCATTTTTAGCGTTGATCATGCTGCGGATCAGGAGATCGGCGGAGTGAAAGTCAGTGATGTGGTGGAAAGCGATGCGCCGGATCGTCTGGTCTATGACCCTGACAACCCTCAGTCAGATAACAAAGGCTATCTCCATATGCCGAATGTCGATGTGGTGGGCGAAATGGTTAATACCATCTCAGCTTCCCGCAGTTATCAGGCCAATGTCGACGTAATGAATACCGCTAAAACCATGATGCTCAAAACACTGACTTTGGGTCAGTAAGGAAATAGTAATGTCGGTTTTACCCGTCATGACACAACGCAGTTCTGCCGCAGCAAATAAAGCCAGTGAAGCAGCGACCAGTAATAGCGCGACCTCCGCCACCAATGGCAGCAGCGCCGAAGATATTATGAATAACTTTATGCAGTTGCTGGTTGCGCAAATGCAGAATCAGGACCCCACCAATCCGATGGATAACAACCAGCTTACGACCCAACTGGCGCAGTTTAATACGGCGGCGGGTGTACAGCAGTTGAATGGCACTGTGAATAGTGTCGGGATGCTGGTTACCAGTATGCAGCAGATGAACGCTGCCGAATGGGTAGGGCGCCAGGTATTGGTAGAAGGTGATACCACTGTTTCTACCGCACAGGGTGGCAATAATCAGTTTGCGCTCTCTGTTGATCAGGATGCGAGCGACGTCACTGTCACGCTGACTGATGATGCAGGAAATGCTTACACCGGAAAATTGAAAGATGTTAAAGCAGGCGTGCATGAATATACCCTGGACGATCTCAGTGATTTCGAGCCTTCCGATCCGCGCACAGTAAGCGATACGAATTTTACCGTTTCGTATTCCGCGACCAATCCGGACGGCAGCACTCCTGACATTGTGTCGCTGAAAAAATCAAAAGTAGACAGTGTTTCTTTCACCCAGACAGGGGCTGTTCTGCAGTTAGGTAATGATGAGACGGCCACTCTGGCCAATGTCTATCTCATTGAATAATCAATTTCACTATGTTGTTTTTCGGGAAATAAAATGAGTTTTTCACAAGGTCTTAGCGGGTTAAACGCCGCATCACAGGCGCTGGACGTCGTCGGCAACAATATTGCCAACTCGCAAACTGTCGGGTTTAAGTCCGGCTCTATTTCATTTGCCGATGTGTTTGCTGGTTCGCAAATCGGTATGGGCGTTCAGGTCGCTGGCGTTGATCAGAATTTCAGCGATGGTGTTCTTGGCGCTGGCGCCAGCCCGCTGGATATGGGTATTCAGGGTAACGGCTTCTTCCGTATGGAAACCGAAGCGGGAAAAATATTTTATAGCCGTAACGGTCAGTTTAAAACCGATGCCAATGGCTATATCGTGAACAGTCAGGGTATGCAACTGTGCGGTTATAAGGCCAGCGGTGAACCGCCAACTATCCCGGTCGGTTCACCGGTTGAGCCTCTGCAGATCCCAACGGGCGCGATGTCAGCAAAAGCCTCTAATTCAGGTAGCCTGAGCGGTAACCTGAATTCCGGCAGTAAAACAATTGACCAGAAACTTCATCCTTTCAGCATTACCGATAGTGCTTCTTATAACTACTCCACCCAGGTGAATGCGTATGACAGCCAGGGTAACGAGCACGAAATCAATGTTTATTTTGTAAAAACAGCCGATAACAAATGGTCCGTCTACTCTGATGATCACACCGCTCCGAGCGCTGCGGCACCGCAACAACTTGACATAACATTTGATTCCAGCGGAAAGCTCAACACGATCCCCGCTAATCTGAAAGTCGATGGTGCTTCATTTAATGGTGCCGCACCACTTAACTTCGATCTTAATTTAGACAATCTGTCACAACAAGCCTCCGATAACTCCATGGATAGCCCGGTAACTACAGGTTATGCGCCGGGTACGATGACCGGCTATGTTGTTGGCGATAACGGCCAGATTGTTGCTTCTTACAGCAACGGGCAGCAGCAGTTACTGGGCCAGGTTGTTCTGGCTAACTTCACCAACCCGGGCGGGCTGCAGGCAGCAGGGAACAACTGTTGGTCTGCGAGCCCGGAGTCCGGCCAGCCGGTCGTTGGTATTTCTGATACCGGGAACCTCGGCACGCTGCGCGGTAACGTACTGGAAGCTTCAAACGTGGATCTGAGTAAAGAGATGGTCAACATGATCGTCTATCAGCGCAACTATCAGTCCAACTCTCAGACCATCAAAACACAGTCTGAAGTCCTGCAAACGCTGGTTAACCTGGGTTAATGGCTTAAGACATGGATCACGCGATATATACCGCTATGGGGGCCGCAACGGCGGCTCTCGATCGCCAGGCCGTGGTGTCTGATAACCTGGCTAATGCCTCGACGCCGGGGTTTCGTGCACAGATTGCCGCTTATCGTGCCGTTCCGGTAGACGGCCCGTCAATGGCGACCCGCACGCTGGTGGCCGAATCGACTCCTGGTAGTGACTACTCCTCGGGAACAGTCGAAAAAACCGACCGCACGCTGGATGTGGCGCTGCCAAAAGAAGGATGGCTGGCAGTACAACTGCCCGATGGCACCGAAGGTTACACCAAAAACGGCAATATCCAGATGACGGCGGACGGGCAACTGCAAGTCCGTGGTCTGCCACTGATGGGCGATGGCGGTCCGCTGACCGTACCCACTCAGGCAAAGTTAACTATCGCGCCGGACGGCACTATTTCTGCGCTGGGCGCCGGTGAAGAACCATCCGCCGTGGCGCAAACCGGCCGCATCAAGATTGTTAATGCGAAGCCTGGCGAACTACAGCACGGCGATGACGGTGTATTCCATACCAGTGACGCCAGTTCGCTGGCGGCGGATACGAGTCTGCAGCTTATGCCGGGAATGCTGGAAGGCAGTAATGTCAGCCCCGTCAATTCAATGGTGAACATGATCACCACGGCACGCAGCTTTGAAATGAATATGAAGGTCATCACAACCGTTGATGACAATGAACGTAACGCTAATCAGTTATTGAGCGCCAGCTAATCACTGGTAAGGAGTAATAACGCATGATCCGTTCCCTGTGGATTGCAAAAACGGGCCTGGAAGCACAACAGACCAATATGGATGTCATATCCAACAACCTGGCTAACGTAAGCACCAATGGTTTTAAACGTCAGCGAGCTGTATTTGAAGATCTGTTGTACCAGACACTACGCCAGCCTGGCGCTCAGTCATCTGAACAAACCACTATTCCTTCCGGTTTACAGTTAGGAACAGGGGTAAGACCGGTAGCCACTGAGCGAATTCACAGCCAGGGTAGCCTGGCTCAGACCAACAACTCGAAAGATGTGGCCATTGAAGGGGATGGATTCCTGCAAGTTATGATGCCGGATGGCACCACGGCGTACACCCGAGATGGTTCATTCCAGCTTGATCAGAACGGTCAACTGGTGACTGCCAGCGGTTATCCGGTTCAACCGGCGATAAACGTACCGCAGGATGCGAAATCTATCACCATCGGCAACGACGGTATCGTCAGCGTCACCATTGCCGGGCAGGCGCAGCCGCAACAGGTTGGGCAGCTTACCCTGAGTACTTTTATCAATGATACCGGACTGGAAAGCATTGGTGAAAACCTGTACCGGGAGACGCAATCTTCCGGTGCACCGAATGAAACAACGCCTGGTCAGAATGGCGCAGGTACGCTGCGACAGGGCTACGTGGAAACGTCTAACGTCAACGTGGCCGAGGAACTGGTCAACATGATTCAGACTCAGCGTGCCTATGAGATTAACAGCAAAGCTGTCTCTACTTCGGACCAGATGCTGCAGCGTTTAACGCAGCTTTGATTTGTGCCTTTGAGCCGCAGGTGGTTTCGCGGCTTTTTTTTATTATGTGATCGTTATGACCTATCCGATAGATTCAGGCCGCTTACTGCGGCGTCTGTTAACGCATGTTGCCTTGGTGGCGCTCCTTTCAGGATGCGCGTATCTCCCTCATAAACCGTTGGTCGAAGGGGCAACATCTGTGACGCCGCAGATCCCGTATCAGCCTGCTAATAATGGCGCGATTTTTCAGCCTGGCAGCACGATGAATTATGGCTTTCAGCCGATGTTTGAAGATCGTCGCCCAAGAAATGTGGGTGATACGTTGACCATCGTGTTGCAGGAAAATGTCAGTGCCAGCAAAAGTTCGTCTGCCAATTCCTCTCATGGCGGCTCGACGGGACTTTCGTTCAAGACCATTCCGCACTTTATAGAAGGATTGTTTGGTGGCGATCGGGCTAATGCGGATATCAGCGGCAAAAATGAATTCTCGGGTAAAGGCGGTGCGGCTGCTCGAAATACTTTCAGCGGTACGCTCACCGTCACGGTCAGCGATGTCCTCGCCAACGGCAACCTGCGCGTGGTCGGAGAAAAGCAAATAGCGATAAACCAGGGTACTGAGTTTATCCGTTTCACCGGGGTGGTTAACCCACGGACGATCAGTGGTAGCAATACGGTGGTTTCCACGCAGGTTGCCGATGCGCGTATCGAATATGTTGGTAACGGTTACATCAACGAAGCCGAACAAATGGGCTGGTTACAGCGTCTGTTCCTGAATCTTTCTCCGTTCTAAAGGTGCCGGTGATGAATCGTTATTTTTGGCATAAATTTACCCGTCTGACCGGCCTTTTATTGTTAATTATGCTCTCCCTGTCGGTCAGGGCAGAGCGTATCCGCGATTTGGCGTCGTTGTCAGGTGTGCGTGGTAACTCTCTGATGGGGTACGGTCTGGTCGTTGGTCTGGATGGTACAGGCGACCAGACCATGCAAACACCGTTTACGACGCAGACGCTGAACAACATGCTTTCGCAGCTGGGGATCACCGTCCCGCCTGGTTCCAGTATGCAGTTGAAAAACGTTGCTGCAGTAATGGTAACGGCAGAGCTGCCGCCTTTTGCCCGAGCGGGTGAAAAATTTGATGTGGTTGTCTCTTCGATGGGGAACGCCAAAAGTTTGCGTGGCGGCACATTGCTGATGACGCCGCTGAAAGGCGCGGATAATCAGATTTATGCGCTGGCGCAGGGAAACTTGTTGGTTTCCGGTGCCGGTGCTCAGAGTCGTGGAAGCAGCGTACAGGTGAATCAGCTCAACGGCGCACGCATTACCGACGGCGCAACCGTTGAACGTGAAGTGCCGATGAATTATGCCAGCCAGAGTCCGTTAAAACTGCTGCTTAACGAGAGTGACTTCTCCCTTGCCCAGAAGATCAGTGACACCATTAATCGCCGTTTCTATTCCGCTGCGGTGGCTGAAGATGCGCGGACGGTAAAACTGTATGTGCCAAATGGCGCGGCTGCCAGAGTCCGTTTCCTGGCAGCGGTTATGGATTTGTCACTACAGGCTGGTTCCGGAGATGCTCGCGTCATTATCAATTCCCGTACCGGATCGGTGGTCATTAATCGTCATGTCACGCTTGATACCTGTGCTGTTGCCCAAGGCGATTTGAGTGTCGATATCTCTCATACCAACCAGGTGAGCCAACCGAACACGCCATTGGCTGGCGGACAGACGGTGGTTGTGCCGGAGTCTCAAGTCTCTGTTCGTGAACAGGGCGGCTCTCTGCAACGTGTCAGCACCAGTGCCGATTTAAGCCACGTCGTACGTGCGCTGAACAGTCTTGGCGCAACGCCTAATGATTTGATGGCGATCCTGCAAGCAATGGATGATGCCGGTTGCCTGCACGCACGTCTGGAGATTAATTAATGAACAGCTTGTCAATGATATCTAATGGTGCCGCATTTGATGAACATAGCCTTGACGGGCTTAAGCGGGACGTAAAAAGTAATTCGGCAAACGGTCTGAGAGTGGCGGCACAACAGCTCGAAGGGTTGTTTGTACAGATGATGCTGAAAAGTATGCGCGACGCCTCGTTGGGAAGTGGGGCGATGGATTCACAACAGTCTGCGATGTTTACTTCGATGTTCGATCAGCAAATTTCGCAGAATATCGCGCAAACGGGGAGACTGGGATTTGCGGATCAGATAGTCGCCCAGATGGGCGGTGGTCTTCATCCGCATACCGCCACTTCTCAGCCTTTTGTTCCGTCTACGTCGCATTTTAATGCGGCTCTGCCTCATTCACCGGCGCACCCTTTCTCGCTATCGCAATTAGTGCCTCGTGCCGTTCGGAATTTGCCCGAAACGGCGATGCGAGAAGGGGGAAGTTTTATTTCGCGCTTGCTGCAACCCGCTTTGGCCGTGGCCCGTAAAAGTGGCATCCCGCATCAGCTTATTATTGCGCAGGCTGCGCTCGAATCAGGCTGGGGAAATCGTGAAATCCCCACGCAAAGCGGCAAACCCAGCCATAACCTGTTTGGCATAAAAGCCGCATCTGACTGGCACGGTGAAACGACGGAAATTACCACCACAGAATATAAAAATGGCGTGGCCAATAAAACCAAAGCGCGATTTAAGGTTTATCCCTCTTATGCGGAGGCGCTGGAGGACTATGCTTCATTACTGGTTAATAACCCGCGTTACCGCCATGTCTGCAATGCCGTAAAACCAGAGGCGGCGGCAAAAGCGCTTCAGTCAGCCGGTTATGCAACCGATCCTTCATATGCACATAAATTAATTAATATTATTCATCAGGTTAAAGGTCAGTCTGATCAAGTTGTGAACGCCTATACCACGGACCTTTCATCAATATTTTAAATACGGCCTTTAGGGAATTTCACTCAGGCCGATTTATTAATAAAGCAGCGTTTTTTATAACCTAAAGATTTCAATCAGCGTCTACATGGCGGGTACTTTATGAATTTATTATATCTGGCTCAGAATGGATTAAGTGCGGCGCAGTGTGCCCTTAACGTGGTCGGAAACAACCTGACGAATGCCGTAACGGTAGGGTATAGCCGTCAAAATATCCTGTTTGGGGAAGCGGGCGGTCAGTCTACTAATTATGGTTTTTTTGGCTATGGTGTCGCCGTGGATGACGTTCAGCGTATGTATGATGGGTTCCTGAATAACCAGGTACGTGGCGCAACAACAGAGTTTAGCACCATGCAGGGCCGCTATCAGCAGGTCAGCCAGATAGATGACATGTTAGGAGATGACACTAATAACATCTCTACGACGCTTGGCAATATGTTTACGGCGATGGAAGGGGTCAGTAAAAACCCGACCGATCCGGCTGCGCGCCAGGGCGTATTGTCGCAATTTGATGCCCTTGCTAATCAGTTTCGTACCGACAGCAAGACCCTGAACGGCCTTGATAAAAATACCAACACGCAAATCAGCCAAAGCGTTGACGATATCAACTCTTGTACTACTCAGTTAGCAAAACTGAATGCGGAGATCGAGAAGATTCATGGTCAGACGGGCGGAATGCCTTCCGATTTGCTCGATAAACGCGATCAACTGCTAAGTAAACTGAGTACGCAGATCGGCATTAACGTCACGGAAAATAAAGAAACGGGCAGTGTAAATGTCTCAATGCAAAATGGCATGTCACTGGTCAATGACAGCAAGTCCTGCAATTTAAAAGTTATCCCGTCAGATAAAAATCCTACTCAGATGAAAGTTGCTTACATTGATGCAACCGGTAATCCCCAGCCGCTGGATGAAGATGCCACAACCGGTAATCTCGGCGGTTTGTTTAAATTCCGTAATACCGATCTGGTGGATGCCCGTAATCAGCTTAATCAGTTAGCGCTGAAAATGGCGTCGAAATTCAACGAGGTCAATAAAGCTGGCTTTGATCATAACGGTAATGCCGGCGGTGATATTTTCAGTCTCAGTGCTCCGCAGGCAACAGGTTATAACTCTAATAGCGGCGGTGCTTCCCTGGGGGTGACCATAGATAACGCCTCAGCGGTTAACGCCGAGGATTATACCATCACCTGGAATGGTACTTCTAATGCCTGGGAAGTTAAAAACAGCGAAGGCAAAGCCGTTACGACAACCGCCGGACCTGGTGGTTCGCTTTCCTTTGATGGCATCACCGTAACGCCGACAGGAACACCCAATAATGGTGACAGCTTCACGCTGAATCCTGTCTCTGGCGCAGCAGATAGCATCAAGGTAGCGATTACCGATGGTGATGGGATTGCAGCCTCCAGTTCGGCTGATCCGACAGACGTGAACAACAACGAAAATATTAAGAATCTGATTGGCCTTAAGGATGAAAATATTGTCGGTGATATGACCCTGACCGGCGCTTATGCCAACTTGGTAAGCTCTGTGGGATCGACGGTCAGCACCCTTCAGGCAGAACAGGATACCGCCGGAAAAGCCTGTGACCAGTGGGCAATGCAACAGCAGGCGGTTTCCGGGGTGGATATGAATGAGGAATACGTCAATTTACAGATGTTTTCTCAATATTATCAGGCCAATGCCGAAGTGCTTAAAACAGCTAACAGTCTTTTTGACACACTGTTAAGCCTTAAATAATACGTAACTGACAATATTATATTTGAGATAATCGCTATGCGCCTTAGCACCAGTTTTATGTATCAGCGTCAGTTAGACAGTATGTCTAAAGCCATGACCAATTATAACGATCTCTCCGTGCGCCTTTCTGCTGGTCAGACCCTGTTAAAACCGTCTGACGATCCGGGTCAGGCATCTCAGGCGGTGATGTATCAAAATGCGCTTTCACGTCTGGGTGAGTTTGATACTGCAAGAAAATATGCTCAGGATGCCCTCGGGCAGGAAGATAACACGCTGACGTCTATATCCAGCTTACTGACCGAAGACCTCTCCGGAAAAATTGTTCAGGCGGGATCTGAAACGTACAGCAAAGCAGACCGCGAAGCGCTGGCGACAGAGTTATCCGGGATCCGCAGCCGTTTGCTCGACCTGGCGAACAGCAAAAACAGTGACGGACAGTACATTTTTGCGGGCTATAAAACAGGTGCAGCACCGTTTAAAGTCGATGGTAGCTACGTTGGCGGTACGACGGCAATGACGCAGAATGTGTCCGACAGTACGGAAATGCAGGTCGGTACGACAGGTGATGCGCTTTTCCCGACTGATGCGGGAACGGGGGATAATATCCTGCAATCCCTACAGAAAACCATTGATGCGTTAAATAATCTGCCAGAAAACCCGACCAGCGCTGATCGTCAAACGTTTGAAGCGACAATTGGGCAAACCAATACTGATGTACATAAAGCCATTGATAACCTGGGAAAAATCCAGGCGCGTGTAGGCTCAAGTCTGCAACAGCTGGAAACGCTGGGAAGCAGTGCTGATACTCAGGCGATTACCGTACAGAGTCGACTGCAGGAATCAACCGGTTCTGACTGGGACACCATGATCAGCGTATTATCTGAATCGAAAATGTCTGAGTTTGCTTTAAATTCATCCATGAGCGTTTTTCAGGCAATGCAGCAGCTTTCTATATTCAAAACGCTTGGGTAAATATTTAACCCAGACCTGATTCAGGGAAGGGTAAATATAGCTATTATTAGGGTAATCATTTACCAGTAGGGTATTTTTTACTTTGGTTAAGAAATCATGTTAAAACACTTTAATATTTCGACCTGGATGAATATCCTGCTGGGTATGTTCATCTTATTTCTCGTGTTGGTATCCGGTTTGAGTTATGTGAACTCAAATAACGCATCAAGGAATTTTGACAGAGCTATCTTATCTCTGGATAAAAATGAATCTCTGATGATGGCGGCTATCTATACGCTTGACAGTTTCAGCGGAATTAATTCGCTGATGATGCATAATATTACCAAACAAGAAATTACTCAGGATGAAATAGATACTTATCGTGATGTGTTAAATAAATCACGTAAGCTAATCAGCCAGTTTATGGATAAGCCGTTCACCACCCAGGAAGAACATAACCGGGCGCTGGTTGTCAAAAAAAGCTTTGAGGATGCTCTGGACAGAGAAACCAATAAAATGGGATTCATCACGCATCCGGAAGATTATCCAGGCAATATCGTTGCTGACGATATGGATGTGCAACATGCGCTACGCACCAGTATTGACGCTTATCTGGACGAAGCCGCCCGTGTTACCAGCAAATTTAATGTCGAGTCAGACATAGAAACGCAAAGAATAACCACCATCTCGGTGATCACGCTATTGCTGGGCTTTGTAATATTTTTAATTTCGCGGATCTGGTTGAAACGCAATCTTTTTCAACGACTTGATATGGCAAAAGAGGCGTTCAGGGCAATCGCCAGCGGCGATCTGAGCCATCAGACAAAAATTGGTAATCTGAATGAAATCGGCTTAATGCTGGCTGAAGTTGAAAAAATGCGTTTGTCGCTGACGGAAACGGTTAATGGCATCCGTGGCGGCGTGAAGCAGATTTACCATAATGTTCATGAAATTGCTAATAGTAACAATGACTTGTCATCACGTACGGAAGAACAGGCTTCTGCACTTCAGCAAACTGCTGCCAGTATGGAAGAGCTAAAAATCACCGTTCGTCAGAACGCCGATAACGCCCACAGCGCCAGACAACTTGCAGAGAGCGCCAGCATTAGCGCACGCAACGGCGGTGATGTGATGAGTAATCTTGACGGAATTATGCGTGAAATATCAGATAGTTCTCGTCAGATTGCAGATATCAACGGCGTTATCGACAGCATTGCTAATCAGACCAATATTCTGGCGTTGAACGCGGCAGTAGAAGCGGCGCGTGCAGGTGAACAGGGGCGCGGGTTTGCCGTTGTTGCCGGTGAAGTTCGCAACCTGGCTAAACGTAGCGCAGATGCAGCAAAAGAGATTCGTTTACTGATTAATACCTGTGTCGCCAACATGAATACCGGTTCTCAGGAAATGGTTGTCGCCGGGGAATCGATGAAGGAGATCGTCAGATCTGTCATTCAGGTTACTGATATCATGGCAGAAATAACCTCAGCTTCTGATGAGCAAAGTATCGGCATAAGCCAGATTGCGCAGGCAATCAATGAAATGGATCTGGTTACGCAACAAAATGCGGCGATGGTAGAGCAGGCCGCTAAAACCACCAGTGATGTCGAAACGAATGCCGGGGAACTGGATAATATGGTTTCTTCTTTTGTTGTCGAAGAAGAAAAAGATAAACGTTCCTGGAATGTTAAAAAACAAACCAGAAAACATGTATTACCTGATGTATCGAAAAAAACACCAATTCAGTCAGATGATGAGTGGGAATCGTTCTAAATTAAAATAATAACAAGATACATATCAGGATAATTATTAGGTATATAAAAATGAATTTACTTTTGATTATTGAAGTTCTGATATGTTTCACTTTAATCGCTTTTATCAGGCTATGTGATTGCCCGGGAATGTCGAATAATAAGCCTTCATTGTAATAATACGGAATATGGTAAAGTGAAGGGGTTATATAATCTGGCTGTAACATATAATAAGAGTAATTTATGGGCGCAATTTGGCGGATTGGTACGCCACGAAGCCCTTAAATTGCAAGCTCGACTCCCTGCCGGGGTTGAACTGGATGACCTGATGCAGGCAGGTGCAATAGCAGTGATGAACGCAGTCGATCAGTTTGATCCCAGTATGGGGGTGAAACTGAAAGTTTTTCTGGCGCAGCGTGTTCGCTGGGCATTCATTGATGAACTGCGTGAAAATGACTGGGCGCCGCGCCGCATACGGCGAAAATCGCGTGAAGTTAGCGCTGCGATAGCTCGCGTGGAACAGCGAACCGGCAATGCAGCGACAGAACAAGAAGTCGCAGCCGAACTGGAAATGTCGCTGCAGGATTACCAGACTGTTTTACAGGAAACAAATTCAAGCCTGATATGTTCGCTTGATGAGCTGATGGAAGATGGGGGTGAAGGGTTTGAACTTTCTGAATGTCAAACTGACGAGGAAAATCCTCTGAATGATATTCTGCGTAAAGATCTTATGCAGAAAATTAGCGAAGAAATTCAGCTGTTACCAGAGCGTGAGCAGTTTCTATTAAACCTGTATTATCAGCAGGATCTTAATATGAAAGAGATTGGCCTCTTGTTATCTGTTACAGAAACACGCATCAGCCAATTACACAGTCAGATAATCAAAAGATTAAGAGCAAGGCTTGAAATGCATGCAGATATTAATCTGCAATAACTAGATGTCCTGAGGTTGGTCATTCAGTTACAGATATTATTATCTAATATGTGATTGTCGTACCTCCTGTACAGATATGCAACCATGAGCATTCGCCTATCGTGATTTTATTACCACGATAGAGATTTCTCATTGTCGTTGTTTGCGCTGTCGTCGGGATGTTCGGTAGTTTTTCATCGTAGTGAACATCTCTGTCAGCCTTTTTTATACCAGGCATGACCGATGGTAAGGAGCGAACATGCTTGTTTTATTGGGATATTTTGTAGTTTTTTTGACTGTGTTTGGTGGTTATGTCCTCGCCGGAGGATATCTGATGTCATTATATCAGCCTACCGAATTTGTGATTATCGCTGGCGCAGGTCTGGGTGCATTTATCGTTGGTAATAATGGCAAGGCTATTCGTTCAACTATCAAAACATTTCCTGTCTTATTCCGGGCTAAGGCACTTTATTCAAAAGAAATGTACATGGATTTACTGGCCATGATGTTTTTACTGCTAAGTAAAGGACGTCAAAAAGGGTTAATGTCACTGGAGAATGATATTGAAGATCCTGAAAGCAGTGATATTTTTTCTTCTTATCCCCGCTTATTGAAAGATAAAAGCGTGATGAATTTTATGGTTGATTACCTGCGACTGATGATCAGTGGCAGTATGAACGCCTTTGAAATGGAATCTTTAATGGATGAGGAAATTGAAACCTGCGAAATGGAATATGAAACAACGGTTCACAGTTTGCAGACTGCAGGTGATGCTTTACCGGCATTCGGTATTGTGGCGGCCGTTATGGGGGTCGTAAACGCCCTTAGCGCAGTAGACAAACCCGCCGCTGAACTTGGTGCTTTGATAGCCCATGCGATGGTGGGAACCTTTTTAGGGATCCTGTTGGCCTATGGTTTGGTGCTTCCGCTGGCGTCTCTGTTACGGCAGAAAAGTGCCGAGCAAATAAAAATGCTTCAGTGTATTAAAACCACGTTGCTGTCATGTATTCATGGTTCTGCGCCGCAAATTGCGGTTGAGTTCGGTCGAAAAACCCTCTTTACCAGCGAACGTCCGGGCTTTGCCGAGCTTGAGGAACATGTTCGCCAGGCGAAATATTCGGCCAATAATTCTTCCACAGGTGAGGCCCCATGAAGAACAACGGGACCGGCAACATTATTGTTGTAAGACGCTCAGGTAATAAAAAAGAAGGTTTACATGGTGGTTCGTGGAAAATCGCTTATGCCGATTTTATGACTGCCATGATGTCCTTTTTTCTGGTTATGTGGCTGGTTTCTTCCTCAACGCCAGAACAGCGTCATCAGCTTGCTGAGTATTTTAAAATACCTATCGGCGTACCTATGGCCGAACATGGCGACAAAAGTAGTCAGAGCCAAAGTGTTATTCCTGGCGGTGGCGAGGATGTTGTTCATCAGGATGGGGAAGTTCAGAAAGCTGTTTTGCAAAAGCAGGAAGATCATTTCTATTCGGGAAATAAAACGCTGAAGCATGCAGAGTCAAAGCTGCAAGGCATCATGAAGACGGACACCCGTCTGAACAAATTCCGTTCAAATTTACGCTTATCGTTGACCCCGAATGGACTGTTGATACAGATAACGGACAGCCAGGAACGCCCGATGTTTAAAGTCGGTAGCTGGACACCGGAAACTTATATGGTCGGAATTCTGGAGGCATTAGTGCCTGTTCTGAACCAATTACCGAATCACATAATGGTAACCGGACATACTGATTCGTTGCCTTATGCTGGCGGTGAAGCTGGCTATAGCAACTGGGAACTTTCCGTTGATCGTGCTAACGCGGCGAGAAGGATACTTATTAATCATGGTCTGGAAGTTGGCAAATTCTTACAGGTTATCGGTGATGCTGACAGTATGAATCAGACCGGTACAGCGAAAGACGATCCCGTCAACCGTCGCATCAGTATCCTCGTGCTGAGTGAAGAGAAAGAACAAGAAATTATGAACGAGGATAAGTTGCTTAACAGTGATGTGACAGAACAAAAAACCTTTGCGCCATCTAGTACATCTGATATTGCGCCATCCAGCAACCCTGGCACCGCTAACCCGCCGTTACACCCCGCGTCCGAAATTCCTGTTCAGGAGAAGACGAAATAAGATGGATATCAGCGATTTTTATCAGACTTTCTTTGATGAAGCCGATGAGCTATTGGCAGATATGGAAGGGCATTTGCTTGAGCTTAATCCGCGAACGCCTGATAAGGAAAGCCTGAACGCTATCTTCCGGGCCGCTCATTCGATTAAAGGCGGCGCGGGGACATTTGGTTTTACCATATTGCAGGAAACAACGCATATTCTGGAAAATATTCTGGATGATGCCCGCAGCGGAAAACTCCAGCTCAATGAAGGCATCATTAATCTTTTTTTAGAAAGTAAGGATATTATGCAGGATCAACTTGATGCATATAAATCTTCCCGCTCGCCGGATGAGGACAGCTACCGGTATATTTGCGAGGCACTGAGACAGATGGCCCTGGAATCCAGGGAGGGCACTGTTAATAACAACACTCAGTCCGAGCCGATAAAAGAAAGTAAAAAAGATACAGGAACGGGAGAAGATATTTTAAAGATTACCCTCAGGGATCTGGGAGAAAAGGATTTCGAACCTCTTGTTGAGGAACTTAAAAATCTTGGCGAGTTGCAGGATCTTAAAATTGAGAAAAGCAGCCTGCAGGCTCGTATGCTTACCACTACCGCTGCGGATGATATTCTGGCGGTATTATGTTTTATTCTGGAACCAGAACAAATCACAATTGATGTTTGTGATGACGATTTTGTAGAAAATACCTGTCCGGATACAGGCGGTGTTGCGGGAGAAACAAACGATAGTGGATTTTCTGCAACAGCCAGTTCCCCGACTGGCGCTGCGCCAGCAAGAAAACTGCGTGGTGCCAGCGAATCCCGTAAACAAGGTACTGAATCCGGTAGTATTCGTGTCGCCGTAGAAAAAGTAGATCAGATAATTAACCAGGTCGGTGAACTTATTATCACCCAGACCATGCTTACACAGTTATCTGCGGGGCTGGATCCTGCTCAGTACGATTCGCTGATTAACAGTATTGCGCAACTCGAACGTAATGCACGGGATTTGCAGGCATCGGTGATGTCGATCCGTATGATGCCGATGGAATATGTCTTCAGCCGTTTTCCGCGTTTAGTTCATGATCTTGCTAATAAATTAAATAAACAGGTAGAACTGACGCTGTGGGGCGGTTCTGCTGAACTGGATAAAAGTTTAATCGAACGCATTATCGACCCTCTTACACATCTGGTACGTAATAGTCTGGATCACGGTATTGAGCCGATTGATGTCAGGCTCGCTAATGGTAAACCTGCTACCGGTAGCCTGACGCTATCGGCAGAGCACCACGGCGGTAATATTGTTATCGAAGTCGTGGATGATGGCGCCGGCCTCAACAGAGAAAAAATCCTTAATCGCGCTCATGCGCAGGGCGTCGCTATTAGTGATAACCCCAGCGATGAAGAAGTCTGGATGCTCATTTTTGCAGCGGGTTTCTCCACCGCAGAGAAAGTTACCGATGTCTCCGGTCGTGGCGTTGGTATGGATGTCGTGAAACGAAACATTCAGGATATGGGCGGCCATGTGACAATCCATTCAGAGCAGGGGCGTGGAACCACTATCCGGATAATATTACCTCTGACGCTGGCAATTCTGGACGGTATGTCTGTACGCGTTGGGTCAGAAATTTATGTTCTTCCGCTTGGCGCAGTGATGGAATCGCTGATGTTACTGGAAATGCCGTTAAACAGAATGTCCGGCGGTGAGCTGGTATTGAAAGTCAGAGAGGAATATCTGGCCCTCATAGAGCTGAATAATCTTTTCGGTATCCAGAGTGATTTACAGAGTGTAAATGAAGGTATTGCGGTCGTCGTGCAAAGTGCTGGCGTTCGTTATGCGCTACTGGTTGATCAACTGATTGGTCAGCATCAGGTTGTCGTCAAAAATCTCGAACAAAACTATCGTAAGGTGCCGGGAATTGCTGCTGCCACTATTCTGGGGGACGGCAGCGTAGCTATGATCCTGGATGTTGCTGCGCTTTATTCCAGAACAGCAATGACGCCTGCAATAGTGGATTCCGGCAAGGTTCTCAATTAAGGAATACATTATGAAACTCACAGATAACGATAAGCAGTCGGCAAAAGAAAATGTCGGTAATGAATATTTAATTTTTACTCTTGGACAAGAAGAGTATGGGATCGAGATATTAAAGGTTCAGGAAATTCGCGGCTATGAACGTGTTACACGCATTGCGAATACCCCTGATTTTATTGCCGGTGTGACAAACCTTCGCGGCGTTATTGTACCTGTAGTTGACTTTCGCGTTAAATTTCATCTCGACACTGTCGCATTTGATGAAAACACAGTCGTTATCGTGTTAAGTTTTTCTAATAAAATAGTTGGGATAGTGGTCGATGGTGTCTCTGATGTGCTCTCCTTGTCACCCGAACAAATTCGCCCGGCACCTGATTTTAGTGGCGCAAAATTAGCTACGGATTACTTGCTTGGCTTAGGTACGCTTGATTCCAGAATGCTTATTCTCGTAGATATTGAAAAATTGCTTAACAGTGAAGAAATGCAATTGGTTGAGCGTACAGCAGAAATATCAGTTGACTAAAATGTTGCTTTAGTAATTTTTATGCTTACAGGTCAGGTGCATAATGATTTTTTCATCAAAAATCAGCGAGAAGCTCAGGTTTTTACCTGACTCATTATCTCTAAAAACAACTTTTATTATTGCCGTTTCTTTTGTTGTTTTGCTCTTCACTATGTCAAATATTATAACATTATATCATTTTATTGAGATTAAGAATAACGTTTTCAGGCTAACGACAGGTTTAGATCAGATCAATAAATTGTCAAAGACACGGCAAGCGCTTGAACTTGTCTTTGAAGAATGGGATTACCGTGACAATAGTAAATCCATGCATAACATGGAATCTGCTAAAAATTATTTCCATGAGTATCTGAATGTAATTTCTGATGATGCTAAAGTTGGTTCGAAATCCACTCAGGCAGTCAGTAATGCTTTTGCAAATGTTGAAAAGGCGTTTAGTTCGGGTCGACTGAGTGAAGTGCAAAAAGAGGTCGATAATTTTGTTATTCAGGAAAATGCTCTGGATGATTATGTCTATAAATATGATGAGCCTGAAGCTAAGGATATTATTAACTGTCTGTTAACTGACTCTTATTATGTTAGTATATTCTCTTTCGGTTTTTGGATAATATTATCGGCTGTTGGCTGGCTATGGTTAAAAAATAAAGTATTCTCACGATTTGAATACATTAAAGAATGCTTTTCTTTAATTTCTAATGGTGAACTTAACCATACCTTAGAGATCGGTCAGAAAAACGAAATTGGCGAAGTTATTGAGCAACTGGATACTATGCGGCTCAATTTAAGCGAAATCCTTACAACGTTTAAAAGTTCAATTGAATTAATCAGTGACAGTACTGATGAAATGGCGCATGGCAACAGCGACCTGTCAACTCGTACAGAGGAGCAGGCGGGGGCATTACAGCTTACGGCTGCCAATATGGAAGAGATTAGTACGACAGTCGCGCATAATGCTGACAACGCAAAAAAAGCGAATGAATTTGCCAGCGCGGCAAATACGACGGCACAGGAAGGGCTGACGGCGGCGCAGGCGGTTACGGAAACCATCCGTACTATTGAGCAAAGTGTTAAAAAGATATCGGAAATTAACAAAGTTGTGGATGACATCGCTCGCCAGACATATATCCTGGCGCTTAATGCTGCTGTTGAAGCGGCAAGAGCCGGAGATCATGGACGTGGATTTGCTGTCGTTGCCAGTGAAGTACGGCATCTGGCTCAAAACAGCGCCAGTGCGGCAAAAGAAATCAATGAATTGATAACCACAGCCGTTGAACATGTTAATACAGGCAATGCGCTGGCTTCCAATGCGGGTAAGACGATTAATGAAATGGTAGATGCCATTTATGATGTCAACAGCATTATGAATGATATCTCACAGGCGTCTGAAGAGCAGAGCAAGGGAATTCAGCAGGTTGCGTATGCACTGACTGAAATGGATAACGTGACGCAGCGTAATAGCATATTGGTCGGCGAATCGGAAACCATCGCACTGAGTCTGCATGATCAGGTCAGACAATTACAGGAAATGATCGCCTTCTTTAAATTACCGATTAATGATCTTTGATTATCCCCGATGCACATCAGATATAGCACCCTACCAGGGTGTTATATCTGCCATCGTTGTCGATAACTACGATTACTATTCCTGTTTTTCTCGTTACTACTCCTGGTTTGGACTGGTTAATTTTTAGTAGTAGGCTTAATCTATTTATATAGGATTAATATAAATGCCTTTATATTAGCCAGGGTAAACACCTGAGTTAATCTCATTAAATATCTTAAGTTAGTTTCTTTTTGCTACAGATTTAACTTATTTTATGGTTAATAATATGGAAACAGATGCAACAATTGAAGAGGGTGTTAATATCAGCATATAACAAGCCGTTTTTTGGAGCTAATTTTATGCAGCAACCTGTCGTTCGAGTGGGCGAATGGTTAGTCAGTCCCGATGTTAATCAAATCAGCTGCAACGGGCGGCGGACAACACTCGAACCGCGATTAATCGATCTTCTGGTTTTTCTTGCTCATCACCCCGGAGAGGTGCTTACGCGCGATGAGTTGATTGACCATGTGTGGAAGCGTAATATCGTTACCAGCCACGTTGTAACACAATCTATTTCTGAATTACGCAAGTCATTAAAAAATGGCGATGATGATGAAAATAATGAATATATCGTTACTATCCCCAAGCGTGGATATAAACTCACCGCGCCGGTAATATGGTGTGCTGAAGAAATGGAATTGACGCCTGAACAATCCGATATTATGTCTGATACTCCGCCACCGACCAATGCCCCCACCATTACCGCACCTCAATTAACGGATGATCAGCCGCGTAAATATCATCATTTCCGTGTTGTTATCGTTTGGGCTATATTTTTACTAGCCGTGCTCAGTTGTGTATTTATGGTTGCAAAAACAGCAATTAAATCTAATTTAACGACGACCAATACTCAGCTTCTGCTGAATCCACTTGATATTGATATACACCTCGTTAATGGAAATGCATGTAATAACTGGAATTTACAGCTTTTTTATGCCGTTGGCTTAGGAAGCCTGGTGACATCCACGCTTAACACATTTTCTAATTATATGGTGCATGACAAAATAAACTACAGCGGCCATGTTTCGGGGAATTCAGGGAAAACGTTAACGCTGGAGTTTCTCAATCAACGTCACTATCGCGCACAGCAATGTTTTATGTCTGTCCGCCTGGTCGATCATGCGAACGGCGAGGTTATGCTGGATAAACGTTACTTCATTACGGGGTCTAATGAGGTTGCGATCCAGAATGATTTACTGAGCAATTTATCATCGGCGCTTTCGCTATCCTGGTCAGACAAAATGACGGAAATGATGAGCCATTATCAACCCATTAAAAGTCAGTCTCTGGCACATTTTTTTGAAGCACATCAGTTGTTAATGCAGGGGGATGCTGCATCGCTAAACAAAGCCAGTGAAATCCTCGAAGACGTGGCGAAACAGTCCCCGGAATTTACCTATGTTAATGCTGAAAAAGCATTGATCGATATTTTTCGCCATACGCAGCAGTTGCTTGATGACAAACAGCTTAAAACGTTATATGCCTCGATGGAGAAAATTCGTAACAGCCCAGGGATCAAGGATTCAGCGATTTACTATCAGATTAAAACTGTCGATTTGTTAGATCGTGGCAACGTGGAGGAGGCGTATCAGGCAATTAATCTTGGTATCAGAAATGAGCTCTCCTGGCTAAACTATATCCTGCTGGGAAAAGTCTACGAAATGAAAGGCGAAAACCGTCTTGCTGCTGATGCCTATATTACCGCATTTAATTTTCGTCCTGGTGAAAACACGCTGTACTGGATTAAAAACGGAATATTCCAGACATCACTAAACCGCATCGTACCCTACCTTGAAAATTATTCTTCAGTAGAATAAATGAAGCCTTATCATATTTTTTCTTAAATAATATGATAAGGCGTTTTTTTCATGTCATCAGTCACCGTATTTATATTTTACGTAATCCATCATAAGTCAGATGAACTACGGTTTTATTCTTAAGAAAGTTGCTTTAATTGGTTGATAATCAACAAGATTTATCTTTTCATGATAACCGTAGATAATCCAGATAACCTTTATGTATCTCTAAAAAACATCATTTATATATCGTTTATTGTTTATTCATTTTATCTTTAGGACTTCATTCTCCTGAATTAGTACTCTTTTCTGTAGTCGGCCAGTCTTCAGCGTTGTTTACATGTTGACTAGTGCCTTGAATATTAAATCCAGGAGATTGAAAATATGAGTTCTGCCAAACAGATCGGGCTATTTGCCTGCACTGGCGTGGTAGCCGGTAATATGATGGGCAGCGGGATTGCATTATTACCCGCGAATCTTGCCAGCATTGGTGGTATTGCTATCTGGGGATGGATTATCTCTATTATTGGCGCGATGTCGCTGGCCTATGTTTATGCCCGCCTGGCGACCAAAAACCCGCAACAAGGTGGTCCAATTGCTTATGCAGGGGAAATATCTCCGGCATTCGGTTTCCAGACCGGTGTTCTTTATTACCATGCGAACTGGATCGGTAACCTTGCTATTGGTATTACCGCAGTCTCTTATCTTTCTACTTTCTTCCCTGTATTAAATAGCCCAATTCCAGCCGGCATTGCCTGTATTGCTATCGTCTGGATCTTTACGTTCGTCAACATGCTTGGCGGTACCTGGGTGAGTCGTTTGACGACGATTGGCCTGATACTGGTTCTGATTCCTGTCGCATTGACTGCTGTTATTGGCTGGCACTGGTTTGATCTGGCGACTTACCAGGCGAACTGGAACACCTCCGGTACGACTGACAGCCGCGCTGTGATTAACAGTATTCTGCTCTGCCTGTGGGCTTTCGTTGGCGTTGAATCTGCTGCGGTGAGCAGCGGCATGGTGAAGAATCCAAAACGCACCGTTCCGCTGGCAACCATGCTGGGCACGGCAATGGCCGGTATCGTTTATATTGCCGCAACCCAGGTGCTTTCCGGGATGTTCCCTGCCGACCGTATGGCTGCTTCTGGTGCTCCGTTCGCCGTTAGCGCCGCGACGATGTTTGGCGGTTGGGCCGCACCGGTGGTTTCTGCTTTTACCGCTTTCGCCTGTCTGACTTCCCTCGGTTCCTGGATGATGCTGGTTGGCCAGGCGGGTGTCCGTGCGGCAAACGACGGCAACTTCCCGAAAGTTTATGGTGATGTTGACAGTAATAACATCCCTAAAAAAGGCCTGCTGCTTGCAGCTGTGAAAATGACAGCCCTGATGGTGTTGATCACGGTGATGAACTCTACCGGTGGTAAAGCTTCTGACCTGTTTGGCGTGCTAACCGGGATCGCCGTGCTGTTAACCATGCTTCCTTACTTCTACTCCTGTGTTGATCTGATTCGTTTCGAAGGCGTCAACCTGCGCAACTGCGCCAGCCTGGTTTGTTCAGTGCTGGGTTGTGTCTTCTGCTTCATCGCTCTGTCAGGCGCCACGTCCTTCGAGCTGACCGGTACATTTATCGTCAGCCTGATAATCCTGATGTTTTACGGTCGTAAATTGCACCAGCGCGAACATGCTGCTGACGACGTTAGCAGCGTAGACACCCACTAATTCCCTTCGTTTCTCTGCGTTCCTCTCGTTCTCCCACAACGAGACGGGAGGAGCCAGCTCTATCAGGAGATATAAATATGAACGTTATCGCGATAATGAATCAGATGGGTGTTTACTTTAAAGAAGAGCCTATCCGTGAATTGCATTGCGCCCTTGAAAAACGAGGCTTCCACGTTGTCTATCCAAACGACCGCGAAGATCTGCTGAAGCTGATTGAAAATAATGCTCAACTTTGCGGCGTGATCTTCGACTGGGATAAGTACAATCTTGCGCTGTGCGAAGAAATCAGCGCCATGAATGAGTACATGCCACTGTATGCGTTTGCAAATACTCACTCTACCCTGGATGTCAGCCTTAACGAGCTGCGTATGCAGGTGCGTTTCTTCGAATACGCGCTGGGCGCGGCGGAAGATATCGCCTTAAAAATCAAGCAAAATACTGACGAATATATCGATACCATTCTGCCGCCACTGACCAAAGCCCTGTTCAAATATGTTCGTGAAGGTAAGTACACATTCTGTACCCCTGGTCATATGAGCGGTACGGCATTCCTGAAAAGCCCGGTCGGTAGCATTTTCTATGACTTCTTTGGTGCAAACACCATGAAGTCAGACATCTCCATCTCGGTATCTGAGCTGGGATCTCTGCTGGATCACTCTGGTCCGCACAAAGAAGCGGAAGAGTATATTGCTCGCGTGTTCAACGCTGAACGCAGCTATATGGTCACCAACGGTACGTCAACCGCTAACAAAATCGTCGGCATGTATTCCGCTCCGGCGGGCAGTACTGTGCTGATTGACCGTAACTGCCACAAATCGCTGACCCATCTGATGATGATGAGCGATATTACGCCGATCTACTTCCGCCCGACCCGTAATGCTTACGGTATTTTAGGCGGTATTCCGCAGAGCGAATTTCAGCATGAAACCATCGCCAAACGCGTGCAAGAAACTCCGAATGCCACCTGGCCTGTACATGCTGTTATTACCAACTCGACTTATGACGGCCTGCTGTACAACACCGATTACATCAAGAAAACGCTGGACGTAAAATCCATCCACTTTGATTCCGCCTGGGTGCCTTACACCAATTTCTCGCCAATTTACAAAGGTAAATGCGGGATGAGCGGTGGTCGTGTTGAAGGTAAAGTGATTTACGAAACTCAGTCTACGCATAAATTGCTCGCGGCGTTTTCTCAGGCATCCATGATCCATGTGAAAGGGGATGTCAACGAAGAGACGTTCAGCGAAGCCTATATGATGCACACCACGACTTCACCGCATTACGGTATTGTTGCATCGACTGAAACTGCTGCGGCAATGATGAAAGGAAATGCCGGTAAGCGTCTGATTGATGGCTCTATTAATCGTGCAATCAGGTTCCGTAAAGAGATTAAACGCTTAAAAGGTGAATCAGAAGGTTGGTTCTTTGATGTCTGGCAGCCAGAGCAGATTGACCAGGTTGAATGCTGGCCGCTCAATTCTGACAACGGCTGGCATGGTTTCCAGAACATTGACAACGAGCATATGTATCTGGACCCGATCAAAGTCACTCTGCTGACGCCGGGTATGACGAAAGACGGCACGATGGACGATTTCGGTATTCCAGCAAGCATTGTGGCGAAATACCTTGATGAACACGGCATTATTGTTGAGAAAACCGGTCCTTATAACCTGCTCTTCCTTTTCAGCATTGGTATCGATAAAACCAAAGCTCTGAGCCTGTTGCGTGGCCTGACCGAGTTCAAACGCGCCTTTGATTTAAACCTGCGTGTGAAAAACATGCTGCCGTCACTGTATCAGGAAGATCCTGAATTCTATGAAGACATGCGTATTCAGGAACTGGCGCAGAACATTCATAAACTGATTTCTCACCATAATTTGCCGGATCTGATGTATCGCGCGTTCGAAGTTCTGCCTGAAATGGTGGTAACGCCGTATCGTGCATTCCAGAAAGAACTGCATAGCGAAGTAGAAGAAGTTTATCTGGATGACATGGTCGGTCGCGTTAACGCCAATATGATCCTGCCGTATCCTCCGGGTGTACCGTTGGTGATGCCTGGCGAAATGATCACCGCTGAAAGCCGTCCGGTACTGGAGTTCCTGCAGATGCTGTGTGAAATTGGCGCGCATTATCCGGGCTTTGAAACCGATATTCATGGTGCGTATCGTCAGGCCGATGGCCGTTATACCGTGAAAGTACTTAAGTAATTAAAGTAGTAAATTGATATAACAGTTTATTTCCTTCTGTCTTATATCGATCTATTGGAAGGGGCCGGTGAATACATGCTGTCGTTCACCGGCTTTATTTTTGCCCGCTGCTTACTCCTCTTTTAGCCATATTATCAATACCTCCTGGCCGCTAAACTAAGGCCAAATCCTGATGGTTTTCTCTTACGCTGAGTGTCAGTATGTGATAGTGCACATACAGAGAAAATAAATTTTGGCACAAAAATCAAAAATAAGATAAAGACTTTATTCACACCCGGATTTAGAACAAAACAGCATTTTAGATAAATATTGCTCTGTAAAAGATATACCCGCTATTAACCAGGATAGAAAAAGGAGAAGCAAGATGGAAGGATATGAGATTATGTTCAGCAACCGAAAAGTTAAGTTTAGTCATCATGTGTCGATAATTTTTTTACTCAGCGTTATTGGTTTTTTTGCGGTGATAGCAGGAATAGTTCTGTTGTGGCATAATTATAATTTATAGGCAGTGCCTGAGTTTTTCGTTTTACTATCAGGTTATCACATGAAGTAAGCGCTTACATCCACATGGTTCTGTAGGCCGGATAAGGCGTTTACGCCGCATCCGGCAAGAAACTACGTCGGGCTAAATAGCCATTTTGCCGTTACCGCGTACATTCATGATGTCCGCGCGAAAACGGTTAATCAAGGTGCCTGGCGAGCACGTCATTAATTGACTGCTCCAGCTCGTCCATGACCTCTTTTGTCAGACGATTAAATTCAAAAGAGATTGTCCGGCCATTAATGCGTTTACGCGCGTATCTGTCTTTGTCATCAAAAGCCCATAGCGACACCACTTTCGCTTTCTCTTTTTTAGGCAGTGAGATCAGCAAAGAGGATTTTTTCTGAATAAGCTTCAGCAGCTTATTTTTAATCTCATCTTCCGCAAGGCCACCTTCGCTCAGAATAAGATCAATATCTTCTGAAATTTGTTCGATCAGCGTGCTCAGTTCGACATTTTTCTCGGCGAGACTTTCGTCCACCGCAGCGAGTAATTTGTAATCGGAAAAATGAAGCTCCGACTGCACCGGAAACAGGGAAACCAGTTCCTGCGGAACGGATGCCGCCTGCATGGCGCGGGAGACTTTGGCCGGCGACAGTTTTTCCTGTGCGGCTATCTGTTTCTGATTCAGACCAGACGCTTTAAGCGCCATCAGGCGTAACCCGACTTCACGCAGGTTATGTTCTTTCGCCGTCTGAATATCTGCCGCCAGTTTACGAGCTTCATCGGCAGATACTGTTGAAGTGGTGACCAGCACTTTCAGTGGGGTATGGCACAAAATTGCCGCCGCGCGTCTGCGGGAACCATCAATAATTTCCACGCCGTCTTCCCGCTCGATGCCGATGCAAGGGAAAAACTGTTGCAGACGAAGCGTGCGGGTAATGTCTTTCAGGGACTCGCTGGTCAGTGAAGTCTGATCGCGGCCATTGATCTCCTGAATAACATACGTCCCATTTTCAACCTCGTTGGCCGGGATGGTGCGCAGCGAAAAAGTAACATGACGCCCAGTGGAGAGGGTAAAGATTTGCTCCTGAGACGGTCCGCCATCATCCTCGTGCAGCGCAGGGGTTTTGAAGGTACGGCCTATGGTGACTCTCTTGGCGCTCATCATACACCTCCATTGGTTCTGATAAATTCAATGCGGTCGAAGACTGCCCGGGCGAAATCTTCGGCGGCGTGGCGGGCATTTTTCAACGCTTCGCTGCTGCCGATATAGGTGGCTGGGTTTGCCGAGACAACGGTGTCGAAAGACTCACCACAACGCTCAAAGCCATCCAGTCGCGGTAATGCGACATCAAGCATATCGCCGCCAAAAATTTCCTTCGCCAGGCTATGACAAAGCTTATGGTCGGCCTTGTTCGACAGTTTTGACATAAAGCCGATATTGCCTTGCAGATTACATTTCATGCCGGATTCATTAATAATTTCAACCAGTTCAGGGAGCCTGGTTAAATATTTCAGCGTCGAGTGGAAATCAACCTGCGCAGGCGGAACCGGCGTTAACAGCAGATCGGCTGAGGCGATAGCATTTTTGAGAAACGCATCAAGGTGTGGGCCGCTATCGATAAAGATGAAATCGTAATCTTTGCGCAGTTTATCAATCACATTCTCTTTCAACACCGCGTGAACATTCTGTCCAGGCAGGTGTTCGGCGCATAACTCATCCCAGCGTGAGGCGATAAACGCATCTTCAATTGAGGCTGGCAGTACGTCCACGCCCGGCACAATGGAAGGCACGATAAATTCTGAGAGCAACTCCTCACGCGATACATTTTGCAGCATGGCCTGTGCGGAGGTGGCCTCGACCATGCCAATGGCCCGGGTATGGTTGAGGAACATGGTTGCTGAAGACTGCGGATCGAGATCAACGACCAGGATGCGTAAGTCTTCATAAAGCAGGTGAGGGTGGGTGCGTAGCGCATGGGCCAGAGAAACGGTAGAAACCGTTTTAGACACGCCACCTTTCAGGTTGCCGATGAAAACGGCGAATGCCGATGGATAGCGGTCGCGATATTTGGGAACGCCACGGTGATGGTAAATGTCGATAATGTTCTGAATCGACATCGCGTATTTGGTGGAGCTACCGGCGGGGCGCTTATCAAACACATAGCCGCTTTCTTCCATCTCGTTGACGGCGTAGTCCACGCTGGCGCGCGTGAGACGGGGCAGCCGGGCAAGCGCTGCCTTGGCATAGACCTGATAAAACTTGTTTTCCTGCAACTCTTCTTTCTGTGACTGAATTTGTTCGGTAAGAGAAAACAGCATTTTCTCTGAACGTTGCGCAACTTTTAACAGATGGACAGGCGTATCCATGATTTTCTGCCTTTATGCTGAAATGATGAATTTCGTCAAGAATGCTACATACAAGTGGCAAAGTAAACATTTCAGATGCAATAAGGTAAAAATAGCGGGTAGCGTCTCACTTATCCGCTGAGTAGTGAGCGTCTCTGGGCGTTATTCGCCAGATCGGAGCGGGGCAGAAGGGCGAGTCATGTAGTGCTGATGACGTACATAAAGCGTCTGTCTGGATAATATCGTTGTTGTATTGCGTTCAACCTGATGGAACTCTGATAGCACTATTTTCAGCCAATACGCGTCAGGTCAATAGTCCAAAAAATCGGTAATATCAGGGTATTTTTGATAAAAAATGGCCTGCGCAATAAATGTTGCGCAGGCCATTAGGTGTTATTTAAGCTGATGCGGTGGGTAATCTCACTGCGTTAGTCAGGCACCTTTATTGGGTGCTAGCGTGATTTCTGTTTAGCTAATGGTTAAATCCAGATCAATGTTGAAATCAACAGCCCAGCTCCAACGGTTACGGGCCATAAAGTGAATCTGACCAGTGTAATGACCGGGGGGAATCTCACTATTATCACTACGAAGCCATGTAAGTTTGGCGGTGAGATTGGGTGCTGAACAAGAATTATAGGCAGAATTAAAGACGCTTTCTCCACATTGAGTTACGCGGTTACCCCTCAGATGAATCGTATATTGGTTGCCATTTTCATCTGTCACAGGTGTCGTAATTTCCGCATAGCCAGCCCCGGAAGAGAGTGTTTCCGCGCCCATTGTGGGGGAGACAGTGACAAATCCCGCTGAAGCACGAGTTTCTAAAGTAACAGATTTATAGATGGCTGAGTCTGTGTTGATGACCCAGCTATTGGATAGTTTACCGTTAAAGAACACAACGTTGCTGTCCTGTTGTGTCGAACCATTAATGAGAGCAGTGACTGTAGCCTTTCCTTCCTCACGCCCCTTAAGTGTGACAGTTGCGACTCCAGAATTATTTGTCTTCGAAGTTGCAGCAGAAAGGGCGTTCAGCGTCGTCTGCCAGTTAACTGTGGCACCGGGAACCACATTATTATTGATGTCCTTAACCGTAGCGTAATAAGTAGACATATCCGAATCGTCATTGTTAATAAGGTTTTTTGCATACGTTAAATCAAATATCGTTGCTGTTTTAACATCGCCAATAAAGGTGACTCCGGGCGCGGCAAGCTGTGTGCCACTTATTGGCATCGTGGCGGTGACAATTGTTGTGGCTGCGATTTTTGTGTGTCCGGTGATGGTTGCGACGCCCTGGTTATCTGTCAGGCTGCTGGTGCCGTCTAACGTCAGATTTGGGTTGTTACTGGTCCAGTCGACCTGGACACCCTCAACCGGATTGCTATGCGCATCTTTGATTATAACTGACCAGGTCACCAGTTCCTTGTCATCGGCTACGGCCTGGGTTTTGTCCACTTTGCTGTCAGACAGAGTCGCGGTAGCAATGTTGCCAATCATATTCACCGTCACGTTCTGGTGACTGTTATTACTTTCCGCCGTGATGTGCGTGGCTCCGGCCTGGGTGGCAGAATAGGTTATCTCTGTAATACCCTGGTTGTTGGTGTCACTGTAATTATTAGCCTGGAAAATCCCACTGGTATTATCGGAGCTCCAGTTAACACGTTGGTTAATAACAGGATGACCGGATTTGTCCGTTACTGTGGCTTTCAGCGTTATGCTATCACCTGCGATCACATCCGTTGTTGTGGATGGGATGAGCACAGAGACTGTGGCGGTAGTCGCATCGGCACCAAAGCTGATGGTTTCAGATGACTGGTTCACGCCATTAACGGTTGCCACGGCCTGATAAGCGAGCACATCCTCTGAGGTGAGCGTTGCTGTAGCCTGACCCTGGGCGTCGGTTTTTTGCGGACTGCCGGTAAGATGATATTTACCTGTTGCTGGCTGAATCTGCCAGGTCACCTCACTCTGGTTGACGGGGTTCTTGTATTCATCTTCCACGGTGGCGGTCAGGGTAACCACATCCTTGTTATTCGCCATTGCGCTGGTTTTACTGGCGCTGACGTTAACCGGTTTTGCACTCTGTATATCAGGCGTGATGGTTAGCTGAATAGTTTTCTGGCTGTGATTGTCGCTGGATGCCGTAATGGTGGTGGCTTTCGCGAGCGTGCTGCTGTAAGTCACCTTCACGTTACCCTGCGCATCGGTGTTCGACGTTGTTTCACTGAAAACACCTGCGGCATTGTCAGACTGCCAGACAACAGGTTTATTCGCGACCGGGTGACCGGATGCGTCCAGAACCTGGGCGGTCAACGTAACAATACCTTTACCGGCTGTGACACTGGTGTTATCTGCCGTCAGGCTTTGCAGCGTAGCAGACGTCGCGTCCTCAGTGAATTTCACTGTACCTGATGTTGCCAGTGCTCCGCTGGCAACATGGCCAATGTTACCGCTGATCTGATGCTCCCCACGTTGTTTTGAGGTCAGAGATACCGTCACTTTACCATTGCTGTCTGACGTGCTGGACGCTGCCGACAGAAGACCCGTTGCAGGTATCGCCGCCCAGTTGATGCTGATGCCCGGCAGCGGGTTATTGTTTGCATCCACCACAATCCCCGTGAAAACAATTTCATCGGTGCCGTTAGCGAGTGCGTTCTGTTTACTGAGTTTCAGGTCGGTAAGCTGCGCAGTGCGGGCGTCACCGATAAAGGTTACCAGTGGCGCATTAAACGCACTGCCTGCTTCTGCCTGTGCGGAGAGGCTGACCGTACCGGCTTTGAGCGCCAACAGTGTAACGGACGCGACGCCCGAAGCACCGGTTGTTGCGCTCGGTGCTGAAAGCGTAACAACCGTACCAGAAGCGCTCCAGGTCACTTTATGATTTGCAACAGGGTTGCCTTTAGCATCTTTTACTGCTGCGGTGTAGGTAATAAGCTCCTTGCCGTCGGCAATAGCCTGCGTTTTATCCACGGTGACGCCAGTCACTTTTGCCGAAGTGCTGTCGGCAATAAAGTGCAGACTTTGTGAACCTACTGCGGCACCTGTCGCGGTGCTGGCGGAAACAACCACATCCCCGCTTGACTGTGACGTTAGTGTTACCACGCTGTTGCCACTGGCATCGGTGGTGTTCTGCGTGCTACTGAGCGTTCCCTTACCGGACGTAATAACCCACTTCACCTGGCTGCCGATCACCGGATGCTTACTGGCATCAGTGACTAGCGCCGTCAATTGAATGGCATCATTCAGGTTGGCGACGGCAGTTTTTTTGTCGGCGTTAAGTGAAGTTACCGCGGCGGTTTTACTGTCCGCCATAAAGTGCAGGACCGGAGACGCCAGCTTCTGCCCCTGCAGCGTGGCAGTCAGCGTAACCTCTTCCACCGCCGGAGAACTGACCTGGACTGTGACATGTCCCTGCTCGTCCGTCTGGGTGGTCGTAGCGGTTAACTGTGCGGTGTTGCTGGTTGAACTCCAGTCGATCTGGACATTCTTTAACGGATTACCCTGTGCGTCTTCTGCGACAGCAGTCAGCGTAGCGCTGTCCTTTCCGTCGGCCAGCAGGGTGGTTTTATCCGGTGAAATGCTTTTCAGCACGGCGCTTTTGGCGTCGGCAACAAACGTCAGCGTGGTGGTTTGTTTCGCTGCACCGTTCGCGGTGGTGGCGGAAACAGTTGTCTGCCCGGCGTGTGTGGAGGTGAAATGCATGGTTGCAACCCCCTGATTATCCGCAAGGCTGTTGGTGCTGGCGAAGATCAGCTTCGGATCGTTGCTGCTCCAGTTAACCTGTGCGCCAGGCAGGATATTGCCGTTTGCATCTTTCACCGTGACCGACCATGTTATCTGTTCATTGCCATCGGCTACGGCCTGGGTTTTGTCCACTTTACTGTCAGACAGGGTCGCGGTGGTCATATCACCGATAATATTCACCGTTATATCCCGGCTGGTTTGATTGGAACTCGCCGTGATATGCGTGGCACCGGAACGGGTGGCCTTATATTTCATCTCCGCGATACCCTGACTGTTGGTTTCGCTGGCAGCAGCTGGCGAGAAATCGCCAGTGGTGTTATCAGAACTCCAGTAAACTATTTGCTTTGCAACAGGGTGGCCGCTGCTGTCAGTGACTACGGCCCGTAGCGTAATGATATCTTTGCCCGCAACAATATCGGATGTTGTGGACGATGTCAGGGCGGCAACACCGATGGTGGCTGCGTCGACATCAAAGTTGATGGTTGCAGACGATTTGTTCACACCGTTAGCGGTTGCCACGGCCTGACAGGCGACCACATCCTCTGAAGCCAGCGTTGCGGTAACCCGGCCCTGATCATCGGTTTTTTGTGGGCTACCGGTAAGATGATACTTACCTGCCGGTTGGATCTGCCAGTTAACATCACTCTGGCTGACGGGGTTTTTGTATTGATCTTCCACTCTGGCGGTCAGGGTGACCACATCCTTGCCATTCGCCGTTGCGCTGGTTTTATTGACACTGACATCAACAGGTTTTGCGCTCTTGACATCGGGCGTGATGGTTAGCTTCACGGTTTTCTGACTGTTATTGTCACTGGATGCGGTGATCGTGGTGGCCTGTGCACGGGTGCTGCTGTAGGTCACCTTCGCATTACCCTGGGCGTCGGTATTCGAGGTGGTTTCACTGAAAACCCCCGCGGCATTGTCAGACTTCCAGACGACAGATTTATTCGCCACCGGATGGCCGGATGCGTCCAGCACCTGAGTGGTCAGCGTGACGCTGCCTGTACCGGCGGTGATACTGGTTTTGTCTGCATTCAGGGCAGACAGGCTGGCCGTGGCGGCATCCTCGGTGAATATCACGCTGTTTGAGGTAATTGCTTTACCGTTCACCAGAGCGGTAACCTGATGCGCCCCGCGTTGTTTTGAAGCCAGGGATACCGTCACGTTACCGTTGCTGTCTGACGTACCAGAGGCCGCGGACAGGTGGCCAGTGGCAGGTGTTGCGCTCCAGTTGATGCTGATACCCGACAGCGGGTTACTGTTCGCATCCATCACTGTACCCGTGAAGGTGACTTCATCGGTGCCGTTGGCGAGCGCATTCTGTTTACTGATTTTAAGGTCAGTAAGCTGTGCGGTGCGGGTGTCTCCGGTAAAGGTTACCGGGGAAGCATTAAACGCAACGCCTGCTTCAGCCTGTGCAGAGAGGCTGGCTGTACCGGCTTTCAGCGCCGACAGTGTGACCGAGGTTATCCCGGAAGCATCAGTTTGCGTGGTTGCTGCAGAAAGGATGACGCCAGCGCCGGAGGCATGCCATGTTACTTTATGGCTTGCCAGGGCGTTGCCTTTCTCATCTTTTACTGTCGCGATGTAGGTTACAGATTCTTTTCCGTCGGCAACGGCGTGTTTTTTATCCACGGTGACGTCGGTGACTTTTGCCGAAGTGCTGTCGGCAATAAAATGCAGGTTATGAGAAGCCACTGCGCTACTGCCTGCGGTGCTGGCAGTAACCACCACATCCCCGCTTGAGGCTGACGTCAGCATGACCTTGCTGTAACCACTGGCATCGGTGGTGTTCTGCTCGGTGCTGAGTACCCCTTTACCGGACGTAATGGTCCACTTCACCGGGCTGCCGGATACAGGATGCTGGTGTGCATCGCAAATCAGTGCAGTCAGCTGAATGGCGTCATTCAGGTTGGCAATGGCGGTTTCTTTACTGGTGTTAAGCGACGTTACCGCAGCACTTTTATTATCAACCGTAAAATGCAACGTCGGGGAGGTCATCTTCTGCCCCTGGAGGGCAGCCGTCAGTGCCACATCTTCCACAGCAGAGGAGCTAACCTGGGTTGTAGCTTTGCCTTCGTCATCCGTCAGCGCGGTTGTCGGGGCAAAATGCGCGGTAGTACTGAGGGTACTCCAGTCGATCTGGACATTTTTTAATGGGTTACCTAACGCATCTTCTATAATAACGGTTAGCGTTGCGCTCTCTTTCCCGTCGGCCAGCAGCGTGGTCTTATCCGGTGTAATATTTTTCAGCACGGCGCTTTTGGCGTCGGCCGCAAAAGTCAGAGGAATGGAGTGTTTTGGTACCGCTTTCCCGGTTGTCTTGTCTCCGGTGGTGGCGGAAACGGTAACCTGTCCGGCACTGGTGGAGGTGAGAAGCATGGTTGCCACGCCATTCTCGTTGGTTTGGCTCTGGCTGCCAGCCAGATGTGCTGTGGTACTACCGGAACTAATGGCCCAGTTCACGGTCTGGTTTGGTAAAGGGTGGTTGCTGGTATCGGTCACGATGGCCTGCAGGATGATAGTGTCCTGGCCATTGGCGATAGCACCGGTTTTATCGCCATCAATCTGGCTGATCACTGCGTTGGCATTATCCGCAATAAACTGCAGCGCTTCACTTTTAATCATTTCGCCGTTATCGAGATGGGCGCTGATTGTTGTACTCAGGAGCTGGGAACTGGTCAGCGAGATGCTGGCGTTCCCCTGGGCATCGGTGCGAGCGGACGTTGCCGACAGGAGAGCTTGCGCATTATCCGTGGTCCAGGTAACGGGGACGCCCGATACAGGATTCCCCGTTGCATCCACGACGTGTGCAGTGAGGCTGATGGCATCTTTGCCGTTAGCCAGGGCTGACGGCACAGATGCGGTTATCCCGTGGGCAGCAAAGCGCTCGCTGGCAGCGGGAGATTCCAGAGTAATGGTTGTGCTGCTAATCTTCTGAGTTTTGTTATAGAAAACATCGACAGTTGTCTGTCCAGGCATATTGCCGGCATGGAAAGTACTGACATACACACCGGGCGAGGTTTCTTTAAACGCTGAGATACTGGCTGGCACCTGCGTTGGCGCGGTTGCCGGAGAGAGGTTGGTTTTCTTTTGCAGCCTGGCTTTCTTTTGTGGCTTCTGTTGTTTTGAGTTGGCTTGCGTGATTTGAGCACTGAGGTTAGCTGCCTGACCGGTGACTTTCTCACCACTGGCGGTGGTCAGCGTCACGCTAATCGGTGTGCTGCTTGCTCCGTCCGCTGGCAGCGTCATTTTAGCGGCGCTGGCGGTGGTGACTGCGTGTTGAATATTAAAACTGTCAACCTGCACAGTCATGTACGCCGGTGGCGACTGGTTACCTTTCGTATCCAGAGCCGTCGCGGAAACAACATAGACATTCTTCACGGCGTTGCCGGTATGATAATGCGGGAATGTGACGGACCAGGCGCCATTTTTCTCGCTGATGTTGCCGCCGTTTTTCAGCAGACTGTCGGCCTGCCAGTGGATGTGATCAAGGGGATATTTGCTCTTTACCTGCACATTTACCGGCAGGGTCATAGATTCAGTGCCGGAAATTTTATCCTGCAGGGTCAGCCAGATAACCTGTTGCTTACGGTACTCCAGCACAATGTCGTTGTTTCTGTTTACCAGCTCGTAACGGCTACCCATCAGCGTTCTGCTGGCGCCGACGGCGTCTGGATCGAGATGGCTCGCCAGGGATTCGCCCATTTTCCAGTTGAGATTGAGGTTCACCTGGGTGTCGTTCTGATCACCTTTACCCATTTTTTGGTTCAGGCCCACGGTCATCAGTGGGAATGGCGTGTAGTTGACGCCCAGCGTCATGGCCCACGAGTTGCTCAGGCGCTTATCACTGCTATTCTGCGAGAGTGCCACTTCCTCACCAAAGTACTGCTCCCACGCCAGTTCTGCGCCTAACTGTGGATAAACGGGTAAATACCCCTCGGCGCGAATGTCATAGCCATTGGCGACGCGTTCCTGATAATCGTCATAGCGTTTTGAATTCTTCCAGCTGGAAAGTCGGCGGTAACCGTTTGCGCTCAGGCGGAAGAAATCGCCACCCAGCTCCGTACCGACGCCCAGACGCTGATGCTTATTACCGGAGAGCTGCTGGTCATAAAAAGTGTTGACGCCCCACATCCAGTGGTCAGCGAAGTAACGATAACCAATACCGATATTGGCTATATCGCGGTTATCATTGCGGCGGGCGCCAACCTGGGTAAACACGAGATCCTGCTTCTTGTTATCGTAAAGAGGGACCAGGAGATCCACGCTGGCATTATTGAGTGCCATTTTGCGGTCCAGGGTCGCGTTAACTTTGGCGGTTCCGAACTGCTGCAACCACTGTTGCACTTCACTGGTGGCAATCGAAGAAGTGCTGCCGATGGCTGAGGATATCAGCGCATCTGTTCTGTTGCTCTGCTTTAATAATTCAGCCGTGCTGGTAATGATCGAAGCGATTTTTTTATCGTCACCATCATCCTGTGCTGCCGTTTTTGCAGAGTGCTTTCCTTTTTCTTCTTGTTTGGATTTATTCTCCGGCGAATTCGTTGCTGCCTGAGCAGGGAACGTAAAAACAAAGGAGTTCATAAAAATAACCGTGAGCTGCAAAAATATTTGCAGGCAGGCCGTGAGTCTCTGTTTCATAATAACATCAGTCTGTTGTTTGAAATTTGTTAATAGACGGCGGACAGTATTTAAATATATCCGTGCCAATCTTCCTTAAAGTACTTTTTTCTTCTGTTCAAATTGCCTGAGGCAGACGGCGGAACAGTGTATTGCTGACGTTTATTTGCACGTCGGTGTAATGTGTTTAATTTGTATCTCCTGGCCTGGGAGGTGATAGAAACTAAAGAATGTTAATGATTTTTTGTTAATAATGGAATATTCGGATAGTTATGGTTTTATGTGTATTTTTTAATGAAAACATACTGTTGCGTATAACAGTTGCTATAATTCCTGGTAATGTTGTTTATAACTAGAATATATAGGTCTGGTTGCTATGTGAAATCACAGCATAAAATTCCATTATTACTGCGTTGGTTGGCGTCGATGCTATAGTGATTTATCTTTGTGATATGATTATATGTATGTATATCAATCAATTATATTTCTTTGGAGTTGTGTTGTATTTTGAGTTACGTTGTTTGAGTTTTTATTAGGGGTTTTACCTTAATTTGTTCTGATGTCAATGAATGTTCTATTTTAAAATGTGGAATAACCACGTAATTCTGCATAATTTGATTGATTGCAGTCGCGGGATGTATGGCATTATGGGCTGTAAAAATATCATAGTCCAATCAGGTTAAATATATCCATAAATGACAGCATTTCCATCATTTAGTCAGTAGTAATTGCTGCTGAGGTATAACTGAAAAATTTATCGGTGCGCTGATGTCAGTCATAAGGCATATCCACCAGGTTATAAGGGTAAAAGCGATGTTTAAAAGAGTATTACTTACCGGGGCAGGTTTACTTGCATTAACGCCATTGGCATATGCTGACCAGAGCGTTAACTTTTCTCCTGAGAGTGTGTCAGTTGAAACTTCCCTTTCGGTGTTAAACGGGGAGTCTCGCGAATTTGTTTATGATGAAGGGGTTAAAGCAAGCCAGCTTAACTGGAAAATAAACAATGCGCCGATTATTAAAGCAGGTATTACCTGGGAGCCATTATCATGGTTGTCGCTGAATGCTAATGGGTGGACAACGCTGGCATCTCGCGGTTCAGGTATGGATGATTATGACTGGTCTTATCCTTCGCAAAGCCACTGGAGTGACTGGTCTGGCAGTCCTGACACGCACCTGAATTTTGCCAACCAGTTTGATCTGAACCTTACTGGCTGGTTGCTGAAAGAAGATAGCTTTAAGCTCGGTGCTTTGGTGGGGTATCAAGAAACCCGTTTTAGTTGGCTGGCCGAGGGCGGGCATTATTCCTATGATAATGGTGCTAATGAGGGCGATTTCCCGCGAGGTGAGCGTACCATTGGTTACCAGCAGAAATACCGGGTGCCTTACTTAGGGCTGAAGGGTCAATATATTTACCAGGATTTTGATATCACAGCCCAGTTTAAATTCAGTCCGTGGGTAGAAGCGCGTGACCATGATGAGCATTACCTGCGTGACTTGAGTTTTAATGAAAGTGCCAGTAATTCAAACTATTACTCAGGGACTATCAATGCGGGATATCACATTACTTCTCAGGCTCGTGTCTTCACTGAACTGAGCTGGACGCGTTTTTCTGAAGGCAGGGGTGACACAGCTGTACGTGATAAAGTCACAGGTGACTCTGAACATTACAATGATGCTGCGGGTATTCAAAACTATAACTACGCCATTGGCGCAGGGATTGAGTACCGCTTCTGATGGTTAAATGCGTCTTCGGGGGCAGTAAACGCCCCCGAATTTAAATAAAAATTACGTAGTTACAACATCCTGATAGTTTACCCATCCGTTGCAGCAGCCGTCTTGCCAACATTAAGTACCTTTAGTCAGTAACACTCTGGTGAAAGATTCAGTTATCCGCTATGTATAGTAATTGCTACACAGCAATAATCTGCTATGCTGTATAGCAAATGCTATACGGAGTGTTACCATGAAATCAGATGTCCAACTCAACCTTCGCGCCAGAGAATCCCAGCGGGCGCTGATAGATACGGCAGCAGAAATTCTGCATAAGTCGCGCACGGATTTTATCCTCGAAATGGCTTGCCAGGCCGCAGAGAATGTCATTCTTGAACGCAGGGTGTTTAATTTGAACGAGGAGCAGTATGCCGAGTTTATTGATATGATCGATGCACCGGTAGAATCTAACCCAGCATTAGAAAAACTTCTGGCAAGGAAACCACAGTGGGATTTGTAACTCAGCCTGAACCTTTATCGAGTTCTCATCAACTTGCGGAATTTGTTAGCGGTGAGGCTGTTCTGGATGAATGGTTAAAACACCGAGGCTTAAAGAATCAGGCGCTTGGGGCTGCGCGGACGTTTGTTATCTGCAAGCAAGAGACAAAACGTGTAGTTGGTTATTACTCACTTGCAACCGGTAGTGTGAATCATGTCGAAGCAACGGGAAATATTCGCCGTAATATGCCTGACCCCATACCGGTGATTATCCTGGCTCGTCTGGCGGTCGATCTTTCATTCCACGGTAAAGGACTGGGCGCCGATCTGCTTCATGATGCGGTATTGCGATGCTATAGAGTCGCTGAAAATATTGGTGTTCGCGCCATTATGGTTCATGCACTTACTGACACTGCCCGACGCTTTTACCTGCATCATGGTTTTAAAGCATCACAAACGCAGGAGAGAACGTTGTTTCTCCGACTGCCGTAATAATGGGGGGCAAGGGAGATTGAAATGTGCATACCGAGGCCTTCCAGATGTGTCATTTAACATAATCTTTGTTATATGTACTTTAAAATCAATAAGTTACTTTTTTATGCGATTCATTGTACGCACTTAGGCATGGCTTGCGATAAATGTCACTCGGCCCCAGTCGGTTAACAGAACAGCAATATAGAACATTAAGCGCGATAGGTCAGTTATAGACGCGGACGGCGCTGTTGAGTGTCTGCTGTGAAGCAGACATTTAATTAAATAAATGACGGGATAACGATATTGCTCGTTCTCCACGGTTTACGGATTTTAAGCAAAGCTTTTTGTAAGTTATCAATTGTCACAGATCCAAGAACAATCCTACAACGCTTATAGCGTTTATGCCTTGGGGTATACCCTAACTGTGCGACCATCGCTTACCACAAGCGAAAATTTCAATTTCATCTGGCGTGAGCCAACAACAATGAATAGCGGGTCCTTTGGGTTTCGATCACCGGTAGTTACGGTTAATCATCTTCTGCTGTACCAAGGGATGAAAAGGCTCAGGGTTCCTCCCCAGAATACGCCATCAATAAGTCCTGTTACACCGCCAAACAACATACAAAAACTTGCGGATGACCGTAATCCCGGTTGCAGATAAATGGCTGAAGTAAGTATGAACTTCATGCAAAAAGTAATCACAATCAGCCCCAGGGTCAGCGGCGTCCCAGCCCTGATAATCATGCCCGGATTATCTGAATCTCTCAGCGGTGGCTGTAAGCGCCACAACCTGTATCCAAGAGCCGTGCCTGCGAGCAGTCCTGCTGCCATCATTGAAAGGCTTGCGCCAGCAAGTGCTGTCTCAGTGATAACACCATATGCCCCCCAGACAAGAAAAAGCACTGGGAGAAAAAACAACCGCCTGATTGTCATCTCCCGGACATAAAGAGCAGCAAAGCCGCGTCGCAGTAAAAAAGCCAGCAGGATCCATATCCAGACAGGTGTATCTCTTAAAAAGATTGCAATATTCATAAGTTGTCCCAGTTACGAAAGTTAATCTTTTTCAGTACAGGTGAATCGGCACACCATTACTTTTCAGTGGTATTGTTATTCGATATTTTATTTCCTGACCGAAGAATTTTCTGCAACCTGCGTTGTTGCCATAAGGCGATTTTCCCTCGCATGATAAACACGCGTATTCCCCTGAGTATGACAAGTCCTCCCCATATAACAGCTACCACAACGGACCAGTAACTTTCCGGGGTAAACAGAGAGTTAATTATCATTAATGCTGTGCATACCAGAACAGCAGTAACCAGAATCCGATAAAACCGGGTTTCCTGTGCTACCTGAATTTTGGCTTCGCTGATGCGTTCATCAAGAGCCTGGCTGGCAACGTAAGTCTCTTCCGAGAGATCAGAAACATTTATATCAAAGGCTGAAGCAATCGCACTGAGTGTTTCCAGACTCGGCTTCTGGCCTTTTTCAGTTCGCTGCACAGTCCTTACAGAAAGAGAGGCGACTTCAGCCAGTTGTTCCTGCGACCATGCCTTTCTCAGACGATATGTTTTCACCTTTTCAGCGACAGTCATCATTGTTCCCGTTCTCTGCAATGTCTGTGACAATAATACTTGCACATCAGTCCGGCACCGTATACGACACCACCATGACAGCAAGGCGACACGCCAGTGTCATAAGGTCGGACCCCTGCACATTCAGTTGGGTCTGGGGTTGGGTGACAGCCGCAGCTTCCCGTTCTTTCCGTCGACTTCCAGCATCAGCGGAACGTCTGAATTTATGCTGAATATAGAGAAACTGAAGTAAAAGAGGAGCAGGGTTACCCCTTACTGGTGATGCCGCAGTAATGATGATTATCTCGTCTTATCCGGATTCCGGTCACAAGGTTATGCTCCGTTTTTGTGGATAACCAGCTGTCCGTCAGCATGGATCAACATATCATTCACCCGGCATAGTGGATTACCTACATACGGCTCGCGAGTCCTGCGACCAGTGTCTGTCATGATGGTGGACGCAGGGCTACCTGCGGCAAACTCCGATTCAGCCATGAAGCACACTATACCGGGTGCGCACTTTCACTGGATCCACTACACAGGGTACAGCTTTCACTTCAGTATCATCGCGTTATCAGAGCCGATCATCATTCACGATACACTGTACCAGGTAAAGTTTCCTAACCGTGCCATCACGCTATCAGGTATGGTGGCAATGACGTGATCCACTATATCGGGTACTGATCACATTCTTGGCTAAAATACACACAAAACACACAGAAAAGTCAGAAGAAAATGGACTGCATCGGGGTAATGGGGCTGACGCCACCCGGTGTAGTGGAGATGCACTATACCTGTATGGTCGTTTTTATCCGCGATCGCGGCTATCGCAGTGTTTATCCCGTAAAGCGGATAAAATGCGTTTGCAGATTGACTTTATCCTCACTAAAGGATAAAACTGAAAATATCCCCTAAAGCGGATAAACTTCTTGTGGACGTATGGCATGATAAGCTTTCCGATGATCTATAGCCCAACGCAATTAGCAAATGCAATGAAACTGGTTCGTCAGCAAAATGGCTGGACGCAGAGCGAGCTGGCGAAAAAAATCGGTATAAAACAGGCGACCATTTCCAATTTCGAAAACAACCCTGACAACACCACGCTAACAACATTTTTTAAGATATTACTGTCGCTTAAGCTATCAATGACGCTATGCGACACGAAAAATGCCTCGCCAGAATCAACTGATCAGCAAGATCTGGAGTGGTAATGCCTAAACTTGTCACGTGGATGAACAACCAGCGGGTAGGCGAGTTGACGAAGCTGGCCAACGGTGCCCATACCTTTAAGTATGCGCCGGAGTGGTTAGCCAACCGTTATGCCAGGCCATTGTCGCTTTCGCTGCCATTGCAGAGGGGGAATATCACCTCTGATGCCGTATTTAACTTCTTCGATAACCTGTTACCCGATAGCCCGATTTTACGCGACCGGATCGTTAAACGTTATCATGCTAAATCCAGACAACCGTTTGATTTATTGTCAGAAATAGGGCGAGACAGCGTTGGCGCCGTGACGTTATTACCAGAAGACGAAACCGTAACGCGCCCGATAATGGCATGGGAAAAGCTTACTGAAGCCAGACTTGAAGAAGTATTAACGGCTTATAAAGCAGATATCCCGCTAGACATGATTAGGAGGAAGATGACTTTCGCATCTCGGTTGCTGGCGCGCAGGAGAAGACCGCGCTGCTCAGAATGGGCAATGACTGGTGCATTCCGAAAGGAATAACGCCGACGACGCATATCATTAAATTGCCGATTGGTGAAATCAGGCAGCCCAACGCGACGCTCGATCTCAGTCAGAGTGTTGATAATGAGTATTACTGTCTGCTGCTGGCAAAAGAATTCGGGTTGAATGTTCCCGACGCAGAAATCATTAAAGCGGGAAAGGTGCGCGCGTTAGCGGTCGAACGCTTTGACAGACGCTGGAATACTGAACGAACGGTTTTACTTCGCTTGCCGCAGGAGGATATGTGTCAGAC
>NZ_VATP01000017.1:0-106920 GCF_005781125.1 Escherichia sp. E2748 | reverse complement strand
ACAGAGTCAAGCATTTTTTTGCTTTTTCTCTGCCGGAATTCTCAGGAGAATCCCGCTGACCCGGCGGCGTGTTTGCCGTTGTTCCGTGTCAGTGGTGGCGCATTATAGGGAGTTATTCTGAGCTGACAAGAGGAAATTTAAAATAATTTTCCGAATGCGCAACATTCAACCAAATCAGCCTGAAACTGCCAGTTTTTCGAGCATTTCGAAGCCGTAACGCTGTAAAACGGGCAATAATTGTTCAGCTTCTGGCGTCATTGCCATACAAAAGGCAATATTCGCATCGGCAGATTTTGCATCCGGAGCTTCATGTTCCAGCAGCCAGGCCGTTCGGCGGGCAATCGCAGCGCCTGAATCCACCAGTCGGGTTCCCTCTGGCAGCACCTTTAACAGTTCTTCTTGTAGTAGAGGAAAATGGGTGCAACCCAGAACAACGGTATCTGGCGGCTCTTTCATTCTTAACCACGGGCGCAGGATACGTTTTAGCGCATCCAGAGAGATTTCTTCGCCATGCAACTTCGCTTCAGCCAGCTCAACCATTTCTGCCGAGCCTAGCATCTCTATCTGACATTCATTAGCGAAACGCGCGATTAGCTCGTGGGTATAAGAACGTTTTACCGTACCACGAGTTGCCAGCAATCCGACAATGCCATTAGCTGTCAGGCGTGCCGCTGGCTTAATTGCCGGAACGACACCGACAACCGGGAACGCAAACTTCTCGCGTAATGCAGGAAGTGAGACGGTACTGGCGGTGTTGCAAGCGACCACAGCCAGCGCAAGGGGATAACGCTCTTGCACCGCGGTGACAATTTCCACCACACGCTCAACAATAAACTCTTCGCTTTTTTCGCCATACGGAAAAGCGACGTTATCGAAAGCATAAATGTAATGGAGATCCGGTAAGAGATGCCGGATCTCGTCATAGACCGACAACCCACCGACGCCGGAGTCAAACACCAGCACGGTGGGACGTGGTTCAGAAGGTGTAGCTGCCAGACAAGGTGTATTCCCGTCCTGCAGTTTGGTAGCCATAGACTGTCTCATAATCTTTGTCGAACAGGTTGGCTATTTTACCACGAACTGTCAGGTGAGAGGTGACCGGATACGCAACCGCAAGACCCCACAAGCTCACACCGCCCATTTTAACGGTTTGATAAGGATAAGATGAGTAATCCTTATCATAGCGAGAGCCTAAATACTGATAAGTAATACCCCAGTCGAAGTCATACAACTGCCAGTCGAGTTGGTATTTCACCTGCTGTTTAGCACGGCGTAACAACGGCGTGTCAGTAATTGCGTTACGGGCATCAACATAATCGTAACTCACAGTATGCATCAGTGGTCCGGTATCAAAATTGGCGGTCGCCTCGACACCTTTAATCCGCGCTTTCCCTTCGTTGTAATATTTCAGGATATGGTCGTCATAATCGATTAAGTCACTAACATCGTTACGATATCCGGAAATACGCCAGTTCACTCCTGCTGTTAAGCCTTCAAACGCGCCTTCCCACTGTTTGCTTTTCTCAGGGTCCAGATCCGGATTACCGTAGAAGCCGTACAGTTGTCCAAGATTTGGTGCCTTATAAGATGTCCCGTAGGAAGCAATGAAGCGATAACCTTCGATGAACTCCCATCCGACGCTGGTTTGCCAGGTTCCATGACGACCAAACTGTGAGTTATCGTCGCTGCGTGCTGCGCCTTCAAAGGTAAAATCGCCAACTTGTTGCAGCCCGGTCAGATAGATACCGGTGTTACGTTGATCATATCCATCCTCAACGTAACCTGTACCCGGCGTCGTAGTCTGTTTCTGCCAGTCGACACCCGCACCAATACTACCGTGACCAACGATGACATTGTTTGCCCACTGGACGGTGTATTGCTTCATCTCATCGAGAGTCGCCGACGAATCATAACGACCATAATGCGGATCGTAGTTGTAATCTTTGCTATGGCTATAGCTGGAAATGAGTTGTGATTTAATCAGTTCGCCGTTATAGCGCAGCCCGGCGTCCCAACTTTGACTATAGAGTTTACGGGTATCGACCAATGGTGAACCCGGAGAATAATACGCGTCATAATTGGTCCGATTATCATAGCCATAGCCACGTACAAAGCCGCTCCAGGCATCGGTAAAATTATGTTCCAGCGCACCATAAAGCGTTTTACTTAAGAAACCATCGTTATCAGGCTGCGCTTGCATTCCTGTATTGCCGTAAGCGACAACATCATAACCATGGGTATAAGCGTAATCGCCCAACAGAGTTACCCGTGTCTTATCCCCCAGTTGTTGCTGCGTCGAGACATCGTAGTTCTGATAACTATGGCTTCCCCACCCCGCTGAAATTTCCGTTCCAGGTTCATCGCGCGTCGTGATGATATTCACCACCCCGCCTATTGCATCAGAACCATAAACGGCGGAACGCGGCCCACGGATATATTCAACACGCTGGACAAGCGCAATAGGGAACTGACTAAGGTCAGCAGAACCACTCACCCCCGCCAAATTCAGGCGGACGCCATCAATTAACACCAACACATGACTGGCATTTGTGCCACGAATAAAAATAGAAGAAAGCTGACCTGAACCGCCATTTTGGGTGATATCCACGCCAGGGAGACGGCGCAGCACATCATTGACCGAGGTTGACTGCCAGCGGTCGATATCCTGACGCGTCACAACAGTAGTTGGCGCAAGCACAGTGCTGCGCGGCTGTTCAAAACGGTTAGCAGTAACAACGAGAGTATCCGGGCTGGTATCCTGTGCCCAAGCAGAAAAGGCTGTGACGGAACACGCCGTCAGCAGCGAAGCTTTTTTAATCATTGTAAAGCATCCACAATAGATGAAGGATGCCGCAGGTTTCATCAATATTACGCGATGATGAGAACCAGATGCGACGTTGGCCGGCAGGTCTTCGGGCTTGGAGGGGTATCTGAAGATACAAAGAGATGATGACTTCCCACCGGATGGCAGTGTCCGCATAACGCAATCATCGCACCTTTCCTTACCGCTGCGCGTCAGCTCCAGATTCGCACTGGATTCCCTATTAACTCACAGGACCGGCAAGTGGATGCTACAGGTTGTAACAAGTTACTGTCCAGACGTAGCTCACAAATAGGAATTCATCAAGATCTGGACATCTGATGAGCAATCCCTACAATCGCCGCGTACTTTAATTTTTCAGGATACATCATGACCCCCGAACACCTTCCAACAGAACAGTATGAAGCGCAGTTAGCCGAAAAAGTGGTACGTTTGCAAAGTATGATGGCACCGTTTTCTGACCTGGTTCCGGAAGTGTTTCGCTCGCCGGTCAGCCATTACCGGATGCGTGCAGAGTTCCGCATCTGGCACGATGGCGATGACCTGTACCACATCATTTTCGATCAACAAACCAAAAGCCGTATCCGCGTGGATAGCTTCCCTGCCGCGAGTGAACTCATCAACCAGTTGATGACGGCGATGATTGCGGGTGTGCGTAATAATCCCGTTCTGCGCCACAAGTTGTTCCAGATTGATTACCTCACCACGCTGAGTAATCAGGCGGTGGTTTCTCTGCTGTACCATAAAAAGCTGGATGACGAATGGCGTCAGCAGGCGGAAGCCCTGCGCGATGCGTTGCGCGCGCAGAATCTGAATGTGCATCTGATTGGTCGGGCAACGAAAACCAAAATCGCGCTGGATCAAGATTACATCGACGAGCGTCTGCCGGTCGCCGGAAAAGAGATGATCTACCGTCAGGTGGAGAACAGTTTCACCCAGCCAAACGCGGCGATGAATATTCAGATGCTGGAATGGGCGCTGGACGTCACCAAAGGCTCAAAAGGCGATTTACTGGAGCTGTACTGCGGCAACGGTAACTTTTCATTAGCACTGGCGCGCAATTTTGATCGGGTATTAGCCACCGAAATCGCCAAGCCGTCGGTTGCTGCTGCGCAATACAACATCGCAGCTAACCATATTGATAACGTACAAATTATTCGTATGGCGGCAGAAGAATTTACTCAGGCGATGAATGGTGTGCGCGAGTTTAACCGCCTGCAAGGGATCGACTTAAAGAGTTATCAGTGCGAAACCATTTTTGTCGACCCACCGCGCAGCGGTCTGGACAGTGAAACCGAGAAAATGGTGCAGGCGTATCCGCGTATTCTGTATATCTCCTGCAACCCGGAAACGCTGTGTAAGAATCTGGAAACATTAAGCCAGACGCACAAGGTTGAACGTCTGGCTCTGTTTGATCAGTTCCCCTACACGCACCATATGGAGTGCGGCGTATTACTGACCGCGAAGTAAACCCCATGCCGGATGCGCCAGCATCCGGCATGTTACCGATTACTCAGCAACTTCCTGCTTACGGTTACGCATCTTCGCGCCAATCCAGAACACCATAATGACGGACAGCACAGCCGGGAAGAAGTTAGAACCGATATCCGGATATTCCGCACGAACCACAGTGCTATAAAGCAGAACGCCGAGAATAAAACAGGCAGCTGCCAGACCCGGCAAGCCGACCGGCATAGTGCGATTAAGATAACGTTGATGCAGGCAGTAAACCGTCAGCACCAGGGAAATAATCGGGAATACAGAAAATGGCACAATGGAGCTAAACAGCGCTGCGAAAGTACCATTAATCGATAAGCCAGCAACTAACGCCAGCAGCAGCGTACCTCTATCTTGATTTGCTTGTTTCATTACTCGTCCTTCACATTTCCCGGAATAATTGCGGTTTTCTCTTGTTCACGGCGATACCAGTAATAAGCCCCTTTCGAAATCATTCGCAGTTGCAGTACCAGTCGCTCTTCTAATTGCCGACGTTGTTCGACGCCGACATCCAACGCCTCGGCACCCGCACTGAAGACAATCGTCACCATTGCTTCGGCTTGCGCTTCAGTAAACGCGCGCGGCATATGGTTTTCGAGTTCAAGATAGTCCGCAAGTTCCGCAATGAAGTGCTGAATTTCACGCGCAACGGCGGCACGAAACGCGGCGGAGGTGCCGGAGCGTTCCCGCAATAATAACCGGAAGGCGTTAGGATTATTACCGATGAACTCCATAAATGTGGATACCGAGGTACGGATCACACTCCCGCCTTTCGCGATACGCTGACGCGCCTGGCGCATAAGCTGACGCAGCATCAAACCACTCTCGTCAACCATGGTCAGGCCAAGTTCGTCTACGTCGCGGAAATGCCGATAAAAAGAGGTGGGAGCAATGCCCGCTTCACGCGCCACTTCACGTAAACTCAGGCTGGCGAAGCTGCGTTCAGCACTTAATTGGCTAAATGCGGCTTCTACCAGCGAACGTCGGGTTTTTTCTTTTTGCTGCGCTCTTACGCCCATCACGATGTCTGAATCCTTGCCAAAAGTACTGCTGGCACTATACCAGAGAATGAACATACTGGATTGCTCCAGTGTTGTGAATGAACGGTAGCGCAATAAAACACATTTACTGCAACTCTTTGGCCGGTTCTTTTACAAACAATAACGCCAGCATCGACAGCAACGTGCCTCCGCCCAGATACCACGCCGGAGCCGTCAGACTATCCAGTAACACGATGGATTGCGTGGCGAAATATTGCGCAAAACCGCCGAAGATTGCTACACCAATGCTATAAACCAGCGCGAAGCCTAATGCCCGAATCCGTTTCGGCAATAGTTCGGAAATCAGCAACATTACCGGTACCCCACCAAGCGTGGTAAAGCTGACCATCACGAAAACCACCGTCAGCAACATGCCGGGGCTTGGGTAATTCACCAACAACCAGAATGATGGCCAGCTACAGATCAGCACCATCACACGGGAGATTAAAATCAGCTTTTTACGCCCGACCGAATCACATAGCATCCCCACCAACAGCGCGCCCACAAACGTAATTACCCCCGCCAGTAACATCGCTGCATGAGAATAGTGTTGAGGCATTGCCAGATACTTCGCCGCCCAGGTGCCATAGTAAAAGAGGGAAATATAGGTTGCTACCGTGCTACCGATAGCGAGTAAAACACCGTTAATGATAGTCGCTTTATGTTGCAGGAGCAGAGAGAACGCGCTTTCGCTGGCAGCAGCTTTTTTATTGTGTACAGGTTCAGGTACGTCATTTTCCAGACTCAGACGCAGCCAGCAACCGATGGGCGCTAAAAGCACACCAATAAAAAATGGCACACGCCAGCCCCATTCAGCCATTACGGTTTCTGAACCTGTGGCGAACGGTAGCCAAGTGCTCAGACCTAAAGCGACAACACCACCAAAGGTCGTTGCCAGCCCCTGGGTCGCCAGCGACCAACTGCTGTAAAAACCGCGGCGATTTGCCGGAGCTGATTCAACCAGTAAAGACATTGAAGCGCCGACTTCACCTCCTGCCGCAACACCCTGAATTAGACGCGCCAGTACCAACGTCGCCGTTCCCCAATAGCCCGCCGTCGCATATGTCGGCGCGATGCCGATCATCAGCGTACCGAGGCTCATCAGGGCAATGGTGAACACCATCGCGGGTTTACGTCCGAAACGATCGGCCCAGGCCCCGACGATAATTCCACCAAGCGGGCGCATAAAAAAACTCACGCCAAACGTTGCAAATGCCAGTAACAGCGCGACATTGTGATCAGCGCTGGGCGGGAAGAAAAGCGTACTGATATAGACCACAAAAAAGTTGTAAACGCCAAAATCAAAAAATTCGAGCGCATTGCCAAACGCCGACGCAAAAATCACCCGCTTACCGCTGGGCTTTTTCTTCACAATCACGCTTCCATTTACGATCGCCGTCATTCCATGTTCCTTGCCAGAAAGTGTTGTTGTGTGTTGTTTTATTTATTGCAGCCAGGCTTCTACCAGTGCGCCCCAGTAGCTGCACGCCGGGACCAGACTTGCATCGTTGAAGTCGTAGCCCGGGTTATGCACCATGCAGGAACCTTCCCCGACATCGCCATTACCGAACAGCAAAAAAGCGCCTTTCGGCTGGGCTTCCAGCATGAAAGAGAAATCCTCACTGCCCATCAGGGGCTTGATGCCAAACTCGGCCCGATCTTCACCAAACGTTTTACACGCCACCTGCCAGGCGAAGCGCGCTATCTCCTCGTCATTCACTAATACCGGTGTACCGTTAACATGCGTAACCTCAGCCGTAGCGCCAAAGCTGGCAGCCTGGGCTTGCGCCAGAGCCGGAATACGGGTCAGAAGAAGTTGTCGGGTATCGCGGCTAAGAGAGCGGACGCTGATTTTCATCTCAGCACTGTCAGGAATGACGTTAGCCGCCTCTCCTGCAACAATGCTGCCAACGGTAATTACCGCCGCTTCCAGCGGATCGACATTGCGCGACACAATGCTTTGTAATGCGGTGGTGATATGTGCCGCGACCAGCACCGGATCGATGGCTTTGTGCGGGATCGCACCGTGTCCGCCACAACCACGAACCGTAATATGGAACTGATCCATTGACGCCATTAGCGCCCCTGGCTGGAAGAAAAACTTGCCAACCGGCAAGCCCGGCATGTTGTGCATCCCGAAAATGACATCGCAGGGGAAGTGGTCAAAAAGACCTTCTTTAACCATAATCTCGCCGCCGTTAATCATCTCTTCTGCGGGCTGGAAGATAAGACGTAACGTGCCGTTAAAACGACGAGTTTCGGCAAGATAACGCGCTGCACCTAGTAATATCGTGGTATGGCCGTCATGCCCGCATGCGTGCATTAAACCGGGATGTTTACTGGCCCAGGGCTTGCCGCTATTTTCATAAATTGGCAGCGCATCCATATCCGCCCGCAGGCCAATACTTTTCTCTCCGTCGCCCACTTTTAACGTGGCCACTATCCCCGTCGTCGCCAGTCCTTGCTCTACCTCATAACCCCACTGGCGCAGCTTTTCCGCAACCAGAGCACTGGTTTTAAATTCTTGTAGCCCCAACTCCGGATTTTCGTGGATTTGGTGGCGAATCTCGCGCAACTCTTCCTCAAACCCACGAATGTAGTGTTCGATCATCGACTATTCCTTTATTCACTTATAAACAGGTTAATTAACGGATTTTATTGATGGTATAAATATAAAAAAGGAATCAATATAAAATATTTATATATTTGTTTTATAAGAATATTTAACATAGACAATAACAAAAAAGCACACTTCGGCAAGATAAAACTATCAGCCATAAGAAAAAGCGATTAATAGTGAATTAATAAAATAAGAAGGGGGAAGACAAAGCAAAGGCCGGTCACGATATAGCCAGATAAATGACGGGGATCAATTGGCTTACCTGCGATAAAATGTTACCATTCTGTTGCTTTTATGTATAAGAACAGGTAAGCCCTACCATGCCACATTCCTACGATTACGATGCCATAGTAATAGGTTCCGGCCCCGGCGGCGAAGGCGCTGCAATGGGTCTTGTTAAGCAAGGTGCGCGCGTCGCAGTTATCGAGCGTTATCAAAATGTTGGCGGCGGTTGCACCCACTGGGGAACCATCCCGTCGAAAGCCCTCCGTCACGCCGTCAGCCGCATTATAGAATTCAATCAAAACCCACTTTACAGCGACCATTCCCGACTGCTCCGCTCTTCTTTTGCCGATATCCTTAACCATGCCGATAACGTGATTAATCAACAAACGCGCATGCGTCAGGGATTTTACGAACGTAATCACTGTGAAATATTGCAGGGGAACGCTCGCTTTGTTGACGAGCATACGTTGGCGCTGGACTGCCCGGACGGCACGGTCGAAACGTTAACCGCAGAAAAATTTGTCATAGCCTGCGGCTCACGCCCTTATCATCCAGCAGACGTCGATTTCACCCATCCACGCATTTACGACAGCGACTCAATTCTTAGCATGCACCACGAACCGCGCCATGTACTTATTTACGGTGCTGGAGTGATCGGCTGTGAATATGCGTCGATCTTCCGCGGTATGGATGTAAAAGTAGATCTGATCAATACCCGCGATCGCCTGTTGGCGTTTCTCGATCAAGAGATGTCAGATTCGCTCTCCTATCACTTCTGGAACAGTGGCGTAGTGATTCGTCACAACGAAGAGTACGAGAAGATCGAAGGCTGTGACGACGGTGTGATCATGCATCTGAAGTCGGGCAAAAAACTGAAAGCCGACTGTCTGCTCTATGCCAACGGTCGCACGGGTAATACCGATTCGCTGGCGTTACAGAACATTGGGCTGGAAACTGACAGTCGCGGACAGCTGAAGGTCAACAGCATGTATCAGACCGCGCAGCCGCACGTTTACGCGGTGGGCGACGTGATTGGTTATCCAAGCCTGGCTTCAGCGGCCTATGACCAAGGGCGCATTGCCGCGCAGGCGCTGGTAAAAGGTGAAGCCACCGCGCACTTGATTGAAGATATCCCTACCGGTATTTACACCATCCCAGAAATCAGCTCTGTGGGCAAAACCGAACAGCAGCTGACCGCGATGAAAGTACCGTATGAAGTAGGCCGCGCCCAGTTTAAACATCTGGCACGTGCACAAATCGTTGGCATGAACGTGGGTACGCTGAAAATTTTGTTCCATCGGGAAACGAAAGAGATTCTGGGGATCCATTGCTTTGGTGAGCGCGCTGCCGAAATTATTCATATCGGTCAGGCGATTATGGAACAGAAAGGTGGCGGCAACACTATTGAGTACTTCGTCAACACCACCTTTAACTACCCGACCATGGCGGAAGCCTATCGGGTAGCGGCATTAAACGGCTTAAACCGCCTGTTTTAACGCTTTATCGAAATGGCCATCCATTTTTGCGCGGATGGCCTCTGCCAGCTGCTCATAGCGGCTGCGCAGCGGTGAGCCTGGACGATAAACCAGACCAATGGTACGGCGTGGTTCCGGCTTAATGCACGGCAGATAAACGACGCCATCGCGTTTGCGTTCTGGCGGTACAGCCAGCGCAGGCAATAAAGTGATCCCGCTACCTGCGGCCACCATGTTGCGCAGCGTCTCCAGACTGGTCGCGCGGAAGTGTGTATCTTCATCCGCTCCAGCTTCAAAGCAGAAGCCCATTGCCTGATCGCGCAGACAGTGACCATCTTCCAGCATCAGCAGTTTTTCCCCTGCCAGATCGGCCATCGGCACGCATTCGCGATTAGACCACGGGTGATCTTCATAGACTGCCAACAACATGGGTTCATCAAACAACGGTACTTCAATGAATGCTTCGCTCTCTTTCACCAGCGCGAGGATCACGCAGTCGAGTTTGCCACTGTCCAGTTGCGCCAGTAACTGATGGGTCTGCGCTTCATGCAGATACATTTCCAGCTTCGGAAAGGTCTGGTGCAGCATCGGGATAATATGCGGCAACAGGTAAGGCCCAACCGTGGGAATCAAACCAATATGCAGCGGCCCGGACATCGTCTCCCCCTGCTGGCTTGCCATCTCTTTAAGGACTTTCACCTCGCGCAGCACGGTACGCGCCTGATCCACCAGTAGCATTCCCGCTTGGGTGAATAACACTTTACGGCTGGTCCGCTCCAGCAACATCACGCCCAGCTCATCTTCCAGCTTACGAATTTGCCCGCTAAGCGTCGGCTGGCTAACGTGGCAGGAATCTGCCGCACGCCGAAAATGGCGGTGCTCGGCCAGTGCCACCAGGTACTCAAGATCACGAATATTCATTATCCATCCTCCATTGCCACGATAGTTCATGGCGATAGGTAGCATAGCAACGAACGATTATCCCTATCAAGCATTGTGACTGATAATTGCTCACAGAAACGGAGCGGCACCTCTTTTAACCCTTGAAGTCACTGCCCGTTTCGAGAGTTTCTCAACTCGAATAACTAAAGCCAACGTGAACTTTTGCGGATCTCCAGGATCCGCTTTTTTTTGCCATAAAAAAGCCCGGCGATAAGCCAGGCTCAAATTTGTACATATAAATGTTCTTACCCCAACCGCGCTCTTGCAAAAGCAATCGCCTGCGCCACCTGCTGTGGTGAGACGCCGCCTTTTGCCGCACGCTTGTCGAGACACGATTGCAGCGACAGAATCGGATAGACATCTTCGCCAATCACCTGGCTGAATTTCTGCAACTCACTGAGCGGCAGCTCTTCCAGCGGTTTGCCCTGACGAATGGCTTCCACCACTGCTTCACCCACGATATGGTGCGCCTCGCGGAACGGTACGCCTTTCGCCACCAGGTAATCCGCCAGTTCAGTGGCGTTCGCGTAACCTTGCTGCGCCGCTTCCTGGCAACGCGGACGTTTCACCTGAATGCCGTCCAGCACCAGCGCCGCCATATGCAGGCAGTCCAGCCAGGTATCGAGCGCGTCGAACAGACCTTCTTTGTCTTCCTGCATATCTTTGTTGTAAGCCAGCGGCAGACCTTTCAGCGTCATCATCATGCCAGTTAACGCGCCCTGCACCCGCCCACATTTACCGCGAATCAGCTCCAGCGCATCCGGATTTTTCTTCTGCGGCATTAATGATGAACCAGAAGTCACGCGGTCAGAAAGCTCGACAAACCCCGCTTCGCCGGTGTTAAAGAAAATCAGATCTTCAGCAAAACGCGACAGATGCACCATGCCGATAGCGGCAGCAGAAAGTAGTTCCAGCACATGATCACGGCCAGAAACGCTGTCGAGACTGTTACGTGTCGCCGAAGCAAAACCCAGCCAGCCGGCTAACTGTTCACGATCGATTTCATAGGCCGTTCCCGCCAGTGCGCCACAGCCTAACGGGCTGACATCCAGACGCTTAAGCGCGTCCTGCAAACGGCTTTCATCACGCGCCAGCATCTCAACATACGCCAGGCACCAGTGAGCGAACGTCACCGGCTGGGCGCGTTGCAGGTGAGTGTAACCTGGCATCACCGCGTCCTGATTGTTTTGTGCGGTTTCCACCAACGCCGATTGCAGCTGACGGTTAGCCGTCAGCAACTCGCTAACGGTATCTTTGCACCACAGTTTCAGGTCAGTCGCTACCTGATCATTACGGCTACGCCCGGTATGTAGTTTTTTGCCTAACTGACCCACTTTGTCGATCAGTTTGCCTTCCACCCAGCTATGGATATCTTCGGCGTCGCTTTCGAGGATTTGTTGTGGCCTGGCGCGAACATCTTCCAGCAGCACGTTCAGCGCCTCTTCCAGTTGCACCTGTTCTTCTGCGGTTAACACGCCTACCGTTACCAGGGCTTTGGACCAGGCCACAGAGCCAACAATATCCTGCTCCGCCAGACGGTAATCAAAACGCAGTGAGTCGTTGAATTGTTTGAACCGCTGATCTGCTGCCTGGGTAAAACGCCCGCCCCAAAGTGCCATAACTCTGTTTCCTTATGTTGAAATTCAATGCCGGAAAGCGACGTCTCCGGCCAACAAAACTTAAGCTAAAATCCGCGTACCCATCGGCATACCGTTAAACAGTGCCGGAAGCTGTTCCGCATGACGCCAGGAAGCGATATCTACCGGACGGCCCAGCGTGCGCGCAGCATCCAGCGCCGCGTTCACTTTTACAATCATGCCGTCGGTAATAATGCCCTGCTCAATCAGTTGTTCCGCTTTCGCGGCGGTCATTTCGGCAATACGTTGCCCTTTACCGTCGAGAATGCCGCTGACGTCGGAGAGCAAAATCAGATCTGCGCCCAGCGTTGCCGCCAGCGCCGTCGCCGCCTGGTCGGCATTGACGTTCATCAGTTGTCCTTCGTCCGTTACGCCAATGGAGCTGACCACCGGCAGATAACCGTTTTCCAGCAACGTATTGATAAGCTTAGGCGAACCTGGCTGCGCCAGTCCAACATGGCCTAACTCTTCATCAAGCTGGGTCACTTTTAAGCTGTCGCCATCACCAAGAAACAAGCCTACGGCTGCAATCTGATGTTTCTTCGCCCACGCCAGCAGGGTTTTATTTGCCGTTCCCGCCAGCGCTCCGGTGATAATGTCTATCTGATCCGCAGGCGTCACCCGCAGGCCGTTTTTCTTTTTCACCGGCAGATTCAGCCCTTTCATCAGCTCATCCACCACGCAGCCGCCGCCGTGGACAATCACCAGCGGACGCTGATGTGACTCACGATATTTCACCAGTGCGCTGAACAGCCGTTCCAGCGCCTCTTCGCTATCCAGCAGTACGCCGCCCAGCTTGATAATTAATGGATTCATCATTGCACCCTTAAATAAGAGACTGCGTTTGGGCATAGCCGAAACGAATATTGGCACACTGGATTGCCTGTGCCGCCGCGCCTTTCAGTAAGTTATCTTCGGTCGCCACAATAATCAGATGCTCGCCCTGAACGGCAAACCCGATATCGCAAAACGGCAGCCCGACGACATTTTTTAGTGCCGGAACGCCTTTGTCATACAGACGCACCAACGGTTTATGCGCATACGCCTGCTGTAATGTCTGCGCCACTTGCGCCTGACTCACGCCCGGTTTCAGGCGGCAGGTAATGGTTTCGAGAATACCGCGCGGGAAATTGCCCAGATGCGGGGTGAAGATGACGTCAGCACCGAGATGCGTAGCGATCTCCGGCTGGTGGCGATGGGTAAAGATGCCATACGGTTGCAGGCTCACTTCACAAAAGCTATTTGAAATCGCTGCCTTACGCCCTGCTCCGCTCACGCCGCTGGTGGCGTTAATCACCGGCCACTGACTGAGGTCGAGAAGATCGGCATCAATCAACGGTTTCAGCGCCAGCTGTGCCGCCGTCGGATAACAGCCCGGCACCGCAATCAAGTTCGCTTCTTTTAATTTATTGCCACACCACTCCGCCAGGCCATAGACCGCCTGCTCAAGCAATGCCGGGTATTGATGGGTAAAGCCGTAATATTTTTCATAGAAGGCGGCGTCGTTAACGCGAAATGCGCCGGAAAGGTCGAACACCACACAGCCCGCTTCAAGAAATTGCGGCGCTAAATCGTGGCTAACTTCATGGGCGGTGGCGAGAAACACCACATCCACCCCTGGGCTAAACTCGCTGATATCCGACATCGGCTGCAACGGCAGATCAACGATGCCTTTGAGCTGCGGATGCAAATCGGAGATTAACTTTCCCGCATCATTGCTTTGCGCTGAGACAGTCAAAGCGGTTATGTTCATATGCGGATGGCGATTTACATAGGTCACTAGCTCTGCGCCAGCGTAGCCGCTGGCACCCACAATCAGCGTATTCAACATCGGGGCTATTCACCTTCTTATGTCTGGTTGCCAGGTTAAACGTAAAACATTCACCTTACGGCTGGTTGGTTTTATTACGCTCAACGTTAGTGTATTTTTATTCATAAATACTGCATGAATATTGATACTATCATGACCAGAGGTGTGTCAACAATGAAAAACAAATTACCGCCATTTATCGAGATTTACCGCGCTCTGATTGCCACACCTTCAATAAGCGCCACGGAAGAGGCACTCGATCAAAGTAATGCAGATTTAATCACTCTGCTGGCGGACTGGTTTAAAGATTTAGGCTTCAATGTGGAAGTGCAGCCTGTGCCAGGAACTCGCAACAAATTTAATATGCTGGCAAGTACCGGACAGGGGGCTGGCGGCTTGTTGCTGGCGGGGCATACCGATACGGTGCCATTTGATGACGGTCGCTGGACGCGCGATCCGTTTACACTGACGGAGCATGACGGCAAGCTTTACGGCTTAGGCACCGCCGACATGAAAGGCTTCTTTGCGTTTATCCTCGATGCGCTACGCGATGTCGACGTCACTAAACTGAAAAAACCGCTCTACATTCTGGCGACTGCCGATGAAGAAACCAGTATGGCGGGAGCGCGTTATTTTGCCGAAACCACCTCCCTGCGACCGGATTGCGCCATCATTGGCGAACCAACGTCGCTGCAACCGGTACGCGCACATAAAGGCCACATCTCAAATGCCATTCGCATTCTGGGTCAGTCGGGCCACTCCAGCGATCCGTCGCGCGGGGTTAACGCTATTGAACTGATGCACGACGCCATCGGCCATATTTTGCAATTGCGCGATAATCTTAAAGAACGTTATCACTATGAAGCGTTTACCGTGCCGTATCCCACGCTCAACCTCGGGCATATTCATGGCGGCGACGCCTCTAACCGAATTTGCGCCTGCTGTGAGTTGCATATGGATATTCGCCCGCTGCCGGGCATGACGCTCAACGAACTTAATGGCCTACTCAACGACGCGCTGGCTCCAGTGAGCGAACGCTGGCCGGGTCGTCTGACGGTCGAAGAGTTGCACCCACCGATCCCAGGCTATGAATGCCCGCCAAATCATCAACTGGTTGAAGTGGTTGAGAAATTGCTTGGCGAAAAGACCGAAGTGGTGAACTACTGTACTGAAGCACCGTTTATTCAGACGCTATGCCCGACGCTGGTGCTAGGCCCGGGCTCAATCAATCAAGCCCATCAGCCTGATGAATATCTGGAGACGCGTTTTATCAAGCCCACCCGCGAATTGATTACCCAGGTGATTCACCATTTTTGCTGGCATTAAAACGTAGACCGGATAAGGCGCTCGCGCGCATCCGGCACCGTTGCCACACTCCGGTGCCACAATAATGTCGGATGCGATGCTTGCGCATCTTATCCGACCTACACCTTTGGTGTTATGTATGGCGATTTTTTAACATTCCCATAAGTTACGCTTATTTAAAACGTTGTGAATTTAATGGCGTAAATTCCTGCTATTTATTCGTTTGCTGAAGCGATTTCGCAGCATTTGACGTCACCGCTTTTACGTGGCTTTATAAAAGACGACGAAAAGCAAAGCCCGAGCATATTCGCGCCAATGCGACGTGAAGGATACAGGGCTATCAAACGATAAGATGGGTGTCTGGGGTCATATGAACGAACAATATTCCGCATTGCGTAGTAATGTCAGTATGCTCGGCAAAGTGCTGGGAGAAACCATCAAGGATGCGTTGGGAGAACACATTCTTGAACGCGTAGAAACTATCCGTAAGTTGTCCAAATCTTCACGCGCTGGCAATGATGCTAACCGCCAGGAGTTACTCACCACTTTACAAAATTTGTCGAACGACGAGCTGCTGCCCGTTGCGCGTGCGTTTAGTCAGTTCCTGAATCTGGCCAACACTGCCGAGCAATACCACAGCATTTCGCCGAAAGGCGAGGCTGCCAGCAATCCGGAAGTGATCGCCCGCACCCTGCGTAAACTGAAAAACCAGCCGGAACTGAGCGAAGAAACCATCAAAAAAGCGGTGGAATCGCTGTCGCTGGAACTGGTCCTCACGGCTCATCCAACCGAAATTACCCGTCGGACACTGATCCACAAAATGGTGGAAGTGAACGCCTGCTTAAAACAGCTCGATAACAAAGATATCGCCGACTACGAACACCACCAACTGATGCGCCGCCTGCGCCAGCTGATCGCCCAATCATGGCATACCGATGAAATCCGTAAGCTGCGCCCAACTCCGGTTGATGAAGCGAAATGGGGCTTTGCCGTAGTAGAAAACAGCCTGTGGCAAGGCGTACCAAATTACCTGCGCGAACTGAACGAACAACTGGAAGAGAACCTCGGCTATAAGCTGCCGGTCGAATTTGTTCCGGTACGCTTTACCTCGTGGATGGGCGGCGACCGCGACGGCAACCCTAATGTAACCGCCGATATCACCCGCCGTGTCCTGCTGCTCAGTCGCTGGAAAGCCACCGACCTGTTCCTGAAAGATATTCAGGTTCTGGTTTCTGAACTGTCGATGGTTGAGGCTACCCCAGAACTGCTGGCGCTGGTTGGCGAAGAAGGTGCCGCAGAACCGTATCGCTATCTGATGAAAAACCTGCGTTCTCGCCTGATGACGACACAGGCCTGGCTGGAGGCGCGTCTGAAAGGCGAAGAGCTGCCGAAGCCGGAAGGTCTGCTGACGCAGAATGAAGAACTGTGGGAACCGCTCTACGCTTGCTACCAGTCACTTCAGGCGTGTGGCATGGGTATTATCGCCAACGGCGATCTGCTCGACACCCTGCGCCGCGTGAAATGTTTCGGCGTACCGCTGGTGCGTATTGATATTCGCCAGGAGAGCACTCGTCATACCGAAGCATTGGGCGAGCTGACCCGCTATCTCGGCATTGGCGATTACGAAAGCTGGTCAGAGGCCGACAAGCAGGCATTCCTGATCCGCGAACTGAACTCCAAACGTCCGCTTCTGCCGCGCAACTGGCAACCAAGCGCCGAAACACGCGAAGTGCTTGATACCTGTCAAGTGATTGCCGAAGCGCCGCAAGGCTCTATTGCCGCCTACGTGATCTCGATGGCGAAAACGCCGTCCGACGTACTGGCCGTCCACCTGCTGCTGAAAGAAGCGGGTATTGGATTTGCGATGCCGGTCGCACCGCTGTTTGAAACTCTCGATGACCTGAACAACGCCAACGATGTCATGACCCAACTGCTGAATATCGACTGGTATCGCGGTCTGATTCAGGGCAAACAGATGGTGATGATTGGCTATTCCGACTCAGCAAAAGATGCGGGCGTGATGGCGGCCTCCTGGGCGCAATATCAGGCACAGGACGCATTAATCAAAACCTGCGAAAAAGCGGGTATTGAACTGACGCTATTCCATGGTCGCGGCGGTTCCATTGGTCGCGGCGGCGCACCAGCCCATGCGGCGCTGCTGTCGCAACCGCCGGGAAGCCTGAAAGGCGGCCTGCGTGTAACCGAGCAGGGCGAGATGATCCGCTTTAAATACGGTCTGCCAGAAATCACCGTTAGCAGCTTGTCGCTGTACACCGGGGCGATTCTGGAAGCCAACCTGCTGCCACCGCCTGAGCCGAAAGAGAGCTGGCGTCGCATTATGGATGAACTGTCAGTCATCTCCTGCGATCTCTACCGTGGCTACGTGCGTGAAAACAAAGACTTTGTCCCTTACTTCCGCTCCGCTACGCCAGAACAGGAACTGGGCAAACTGCCGTTAGGTTCACGCCCGGCGAAACGTCGTCCAACCGGCGGCGTCGAGTCTCTGCGCGCCATTCCGTGGATTTTTGCCTGGACACAAAACCGCCTGATGCTCCCAGCCTGGCTGGGCGCGGGTACGGCGCTGCAAAAAGTGGTGGAAGATGGTAAACAAAGCGAACTGGAAGCCATGTGCCGCGACTGGCCGTTCTTCTCAACGCGTCTCGGCATGCTGGAGATGGTCTTCGCCAAAGCAGACCTGTGGCTGGCGGAATACTATGACCAACGCCTGGTCGACAAAGCACTGTGGCCGTTAGGTAAAGAGTTACGCAATCTGCAAGAAGAAGACATCAAAGTGGTGCTGGCGATTGCCAACGACTCCCATCTGATGGCCGATCTACCGTGGATTGCCGAGTCTATTCAGCTACGAAATATATACACTGACCCGCTGAACGTACTGCAGGCAGAGTTGCTGCATCGTTCGCGCCTGGCAGAAAAAGAAGGACAGGAGCCGGATCCCCGCGTCGAACAAGCGTTGATGGTCACTATTGCCGGAATTGCGGCAGGTATGCGTAATACTGGCTAACCCCCCTCCTCTATCAACCCTCGTGCAATAGCGCGAGGGTTTTCTGAAATACTTCTGTTCTAACACCTTCGTTTTCAATATATTTCTGTCTGCATTTCACCCAGATTCTGGATATCCCTTCAGATATCCTTAAGGTTTTGTCCTTACATTCGGCGCTATTATCCAAAACGGGTTCTTACTATGCATTCCACTGAAGTCCAGACTAAACCCATTTTTAGCTGGAAAGCCCTGGGTTGGGCACTGCTCTACTTTTGGTTTTTCTCTACCCTGTTACAGGCCATTATTTACATCAGCGGCTACAGCGGCACCAACGGCATTCGCGACTCGCTGCTGTTCAGTTCGCTGTGGTTGATCCCGGTATTCCTCTTTCCGAAGCGGATTAAGATTATCGCAGCAGTAATCGGCGTAATGCTGTGGGCGGCGTCTCTGGCAGCGTTGTGCTACTACGTCATCTACGGTCAGGAGTTCTCGCAGAGCGTTCTGTTTGTGATGTTTGAAACCAACACCAACGAAGCCAGCGAGTATTTAAGCCAGTATTTCAGCCTGAAGATTGTGCTTATCGCGCTGGCCTATACGGCGGTGGCAGTTTTGCTGTGGACGCGCCTGCGCCCGGTCTATATTCCAAAGCCGTGGCGTTATATCGTCTCTTTTGCCCTGCTTTATGGCTTGATTCTGCACCCTATCGCCATGAACACGTTTATCAAACACAAGCCGTTTGAGAAAACGTTGGATAATCTGGCATCTCGCATGGAACCTGCCGCGCCGTGGCAATTTCTGACCGGTTATTATCAGTATCGTCAACAACTTAACTCACTGACGAAGCTGCTGAATGAAAATAACGCATTACCGCCACTGGCTAATTTCAAAGACGAATCGGGTAACGAACCGCGCACCTTAGTGCTGGTGATTGGCGAATCGACCCAGCGTGGACGCATGAGCCTGTACGGCTATCCGCGTGAAACCACGCCGGAACTGGATGCGCTGCATAAAACCGATCCGAACCTGACCGTGTTCAATAACGTAGTTACGTCTCGTCCGTACACCATTGAAATCCTGCAACAGGCGCTGACCTTTGCCAACGAAAAGAACCCGGACCTGTATCTGACACAGCCGTCACTGATGAACATGATGAAACAGGCAGGTTATAAAACCTTCTGGATAACCAACCAGCAGACGATGACTGCCCGCAACACCATGCTGACGGTATTTTCGCGCCAGACCGACAAGCAGTACTACATGAACCAGCAACGTACGCAGAGTGCGCGTGAATACGACACCAACGTGCTGAAGCCGTTCCAGGAAGTGCTGAAGGACCCTGCGCCGAAGAAACTGATCATCGTTCATCTGCTGGGTACGCATATCAAATACAAATACCGTTACCCGGAAAATCAGGGCAAGTTTGATGGCAATACCGATCATGTTCCGCCGGGATTAAGCGCAGAAGAGCTGGAGTCATATAACGACTATGACAACGCTAACCTGTATAACGATCATGTGGTTGCCAGCCTGATTAAAGACTTTAAAGCAGCAGACCCGAACGGTTTCCTGGTTTACTTCTCTGACCACGGTGAAGAGGTTTACGACACGCCGCCACACAAAACTCAGGGGCGTAACGAAGATAACCCGACGCGCCATATGTACACCATTCCGTTCCTGCTGTGGACGTCGGAAAAATGGCAGGCGACTCATCCGCGTGATTTCTCGCAGGATGTTGATCGTAAATACAGCCTGGCGGAACTGATCCACACCTGGTCGGATTTGGCAGGTTTATCTTACGACGGTTACGATCCAACCCGTTCGGTGGTGAATCCGCAGTTCAAAGAAACTACCCGCTGGATTGGTAACCCGTATAAGAAAAATGCGCTGATCGATTACGACACTCTGCCGTATGGCGATCAGGTGGGTAATCAGTAATTATCAGCCAGATGCTATTTGCCGGATGCGACGCTTGACGCGTCTTATCCGGCCTACAGATCGCGGCGGTAGCCCAGATAAGGCGTTCACGCCGCATCCGGCAATACAAGGCGACTGAAACTGCCACAATGTTTACATCGAACTCCCATCAGGCCACACTTTTCAGGTGGCCTTTTTTTATAATGCCAGTTACTGTTTTCCCGTCTACATACCTAAGGGAATAACATGTATCACGACGTCAGCTATCTGCTCTCCCGCCTGATAAACGGCCCGCTGTCGCTGCGCCAGATTTACTTTGCCAGCAGCAACGGTCCGGCGCCCGATCTTGCGTATCAGGTCGATTTTCCACGGCTGGAAATTGTGCTGGAAGGTGAGTTTGTTGATACCGGCGCTGGAGCAACGTTAGTTCCCGGCGATGTGCTGTACGTTCCCGCTGGCGGCTGGAATTTCCCACAATGGAAAACACCCGCGACCACCTTTAGTGTGCTGTTTGGCAAACAGCAACTCGGCTTCAGCGTCGTGCAATGGGATGGCAAACAGTATCAAAATCTGGCGAAGCAGCACGTCGCCCGACGCGGCCCGCGCATTGGTTCTTTTCTGCTACAAACGCTCAATGAAATGCAAATGCAGCCACAGGAGCAGCAAACGGCAAGGCTTATCGTCGCCAGCCTGCTTAGCCACTGCCGCGATTTGCTTGGCAGCCAAATCCAGACCGCCTCACGCAGCCAGGCTCTATTCGAAGCTATTCGTGATTATATCGACGAACGCTATGCCTCCGCGCTTACCCGCGAATCTGTCGCACAGGCATTCTATATTTCGCCAAATTACCTCTCGCATCTGTTTCAAAAAACGGGGGCCATTGGTTTTAACGAATACCTGAATCACACGCGACTGGAGCACGCTAAAACGTTATTGAAAGGGTATGACCTGAAGGTAAAAGAAGTGGCGCACGCCTGCGGCTTTGTCGACAGCAACTACTTCTGCCGTCTGTTTCGTAAAAATACCGAACGCTCGCCGTCGGAATATCGTCGGCAGTACCACAGCCAACTGACAGAAAAACCAACTACTCCAGAATAAGATGGGTTTGCTGCGGCGCAGAAAGCACTTTGCGCACCGCGCTCATCACCCGCTGCGGCTCACGCAGGAACGCGTAGATACTGCATTGCACGTAGCGACAATGTTCAAATCGCTCGGCACCGGAAAGCTCAATATCCGTAATCAACAGCGCGACATCCGCCCGGCGGATATCCTCGTCCGCTAAACGATTCTCCGTTCCCAGCGCGCCCTGGGTTTCAATGCTGACGCCCCACTTCTCTATCTGACACAACTTTTCCAGCCGTTCCGCCGCCATATAAGTATGCGCCACGCCGCTCACGCAGGCGGTTACTGCCACCAGGTATGCCATTTTAACCTCCCACGGTAACCTGAAATCCGGCCCGTTCTGCCATTTCGCGCATTGTTGCCACATCGACTGACGACGGCGCAGAAACCTCTTTCATCGACCATGTTTTCCCCAGCAGGCGGTATTTCGGCTCGCCGTACTGATGAAACGGCAACAGGTGGATCTGCCTGATATTCAGCGGGATCAGCACGTCCAGCGCCTGCTGCATATTCTCCCGGCTGAGTGTGAAGCCGGGGATCAGCGGCAAACGCGGGATCACGTTGACACCCTCACTCACCAGCAAACGCAGGTTCTCCAGTACGCGTGGCAGGTTCATCTTCACCACATCCCGCGCCTGAGTCGCGTCCATAATTTTTAAATCGAACAACACTTCATCGCACAATTTCGCCAGCGGTAACAACTTGCTGGCTGGCGCGTCTCCGGCAGTTTCGATGGCGCATGACACGCCCCACAGCCGCAGTCGTTGCAAAAAACGGGTAGCAAATTCCGCCTGCATCAACACTTCGCCACCAGAAAGCGTGACGCCGCCACCGGACGTGCGAAAGAAAATGTCATCTTTCATCACTTCCCGTTCCAGAGCGTCAAGGCTGATATCGCGACCAATCCGTTCAAACGCCCCGGAGGGGCATTCATCCGCATCGCGCAAACATTTCGCACAGTGCAGACATTTCGCCTCTCTGCGCACCGTCTGGATTTTGCCGGAGATCGACTCCGGATTAGCACACCACGGGCAAAGATGCGGACAGCCTTTAAAAAAGACCACCGTGCGAATGCCCTCGCCGTCATTCAGCGAATAACGCTGAATGTTGAAAATGCGCGCCACATCATCGAGGCGCGTTTCCACAACGTTACAGCTGATGCGCTGTCCGGCGGATGATGTCATCCTGGATCTCCTTCGACAGTTCGACAAAGAAGGCGCTGTATCCGGCAACGCGTACCACCAGCCCCGCATAGTCCTGCGGGCGTAATTGGGCTTCACGTAACGTGTCGGCATTCACCACGTTAAACTGAACATGCTGCAACTTAAGCTGGGTAAATGCCCGTAAGAAGTCGGCCAGTTTGCGTAATCCCGCGTCACCTTCCAGGGTAGCTGGAGTGAATTTCACGTTCAGCAACGTCCCGTTAGAAAGCAGCGTGTTATCGAGTTTACTGACGGACTTCAGTACCGCCGTTGGTCCTTGCCCATCCTGGCCCAGCATGGGTGACAAGCCGCCGTCTGCCAGTTGTTCTCCGGCAAAACGACCGTCTGGCGTCGCACCAACCACCGATCCCAACGGGACATGAGCAGAAACGGTATACGATCCCGGCGTGAAGTAACCACCACGCGGGTTCTGGTATTTTTCCACTTCTTTGCAGTAATGGCGCAACAGCTCGGCGCTGATGTTATCCACCTCGTCGATATCGTTACCGTATTTCTCGAAGCGATTAATTAAGCGAGCGCGGACTTTTTCGCCTTCTGGCGTTGCGAAGTTCGCTTTTAATACCGACAACAATTCGTCAAAACTTAAACGCTGTTGATCAAAAACCATCCCTTTCAACGCATGGAGAGAATCACTCAGGTTGGCGATACCGATCCCCTGTACGCCGGAGAAGTTATAACGCGCGCCGCCGTCGGTAATATCGCGGCCTTTCTCCAGACAATCACTGATAAACGACGAGAGCAGCGGTACAGGTGCCCAGTCACGGTGACCGATATCGCAAATATTGCTGCCCTCAACCATCAGGGTGATGTAGTGGCTGATCTTGGCGCGGATCTGTTCCAGCAAACCGTCATAGCTCAGCGCGGCATTGCCTTCATTCTCATGCAGGCAAATTTCCATCACTTTCAGCAGGTTAAACATCGCGATGTCGTGCAGACCGTAGGTTCTGCCAGGAATAGATAATTCCACGCAGCCCACCACTGAATAATCGCGCGCATCTTCCAGCGAAACGCCACGGTTGAGGAACGCAGGCACCACCACTTCATCGTTGAAGATTTGTGGAATACCCGTGCCGAGGCGAATGGTTTCTGCGGTTTTCATCAGGAACGGCGTGTCGATCAAGGCGTTAGTGCGCACGCCCAGGTTCGGTTGCGGCAACTGCACGCTCTGATAGGCATCAAGACAAAGGAACGAAAGTACGTTCACCGCACTGCGGCCATTCTCGGTTAAACCGCCGAGTAGTGCGGTATAACCTGTCGGGAAACCTGCGAAATAACGCGCGCTGCTGGTAGAACGTAACAGTACGATGTCGTTACATTTCACCCATAAAGATTCGAGCAGTTCTTTCAGGAACGCCGGATCTTCCCCCTGAGTTAATGATGCCTGATAGAACGGCAACATATACTGGTCGAAGCGCCCCAGCGACAGCGAACTAGCGTTGGATTCATATTGCAGGATGATGTTCATGTACCAGAATAACTGGCACGCCTGCCAGAACGTCTGCGGCTTATGTTCGGCGTTATGGCGGGAGATCTCCGCAATAGTCAGCAATTCTTCGCGACGCTGGGCATCTGTGCAGTTTGCCGCCATCGTTTCCGCCAGTTCGGCGTAACGCAAAATGTGTTTCTGCGAGGCTTCGAGCAGTAACAGCGCAGCCTGATAAAAGTGATTCTCCGGCTGTTGCTGGCAATGTTGCTGCATCTGCGCCACCAGCTCACCCAGCCCGTGATTCAGCAGGCGCGGGTAATCAATAATAATGTGTCCCTGGCCTTTATCCGTCTGGTTGATGCTAAAAATCTGCGTGCTGGTCGCGGCTTTTACTTCATCCGTCATCTGCCCGTTGATGAAATCTTTCATCGAACGTTTTTCCCAGTACGGGAACAACTCTTCGCGGTAGATACGTTTATCTTCTTCGCTAATGGCGAAGCGGTCTTGCGGGCGCGTCGGGAACTGATCCAACTCTTTCAGCAACCAGTAAGGGTCCATTTCCGGCGACATAATCCCGGCGCGCGGTTTTACGGTGCGGTTACCGGCAATCAGTTCTTCATCACGAATCGAAATTTCAACATGTTCAAGGATATACGCTGTTGCTCTCGCCCGACGCAATATCACCGGCTCGCCTTCAGTTTGCCGATGACTGGCAGTGTAAAGCAGCGCACGCTCCAGCGAGATTTCACGGGTATTGGAAAACAATGCAGTTTTAAGGCGAGAGATACGATTCGTCATGAGGAACTCCTGTAGGGAAAAACAAGCCCGCCGTTTCAGGCGGGCTAAAAACTCAAGCAGTCTGTGCCAGATGGGCTTCGATTTTGTTCATGATGGCGTCAGCACGTTTTACCGCATCGCTGATGTTGACGCGCACGATGGTCTTGCCAGCAAAACGCTCTTCAAACTTGATGCCGATATCTTTGGTCAGAATCACCATATCGGCGCTCGCCACGTCTTCCGCAGTCAGTTCGTTTTCCAGACCAATCGACCCCTGGGTTTCTACTTTCACTTCCCAGCCTTTCGCTTTCGCGGCACTTTCCAGCGCCTCTGCCGCCATATAGGTATGGGCAACACCTGAAGGACATGCGGTTACTGCAATAATTTTCGTCATGGCTCGTTCCTCAATTAATTAATTTCAAAATCCAGATCCAGGTCGTCTTCCTTCTCATCAGTCGAAGACCCATTTTTACGCGCCAGACTTTTCAGCACGTTAACGCAGATAGCCGTTGCTACAGCCCCAACAGCCACTGCCGCGATGTAACCCAACTTGCCTTCAACCACCGGCAGCACAATCAGACCACCCCAGCCTGCATAGCACTGCGCACCTACCATTGCTGCGGTCACCGTGCCACAGACAGTCCCTACCATAATGGAAGGAATGACACGCAACGGATCGGCGGCAGCGAAAGGAATCGCCCCTTCGGTGACGCCAACACAGCCCATTACCAGCGCCGCTTTACCGGTTTCGCGCTCTTCCGCGGAGAAATTTTTACGACCAATCAGCGTTGCCAGCCCCATGCCCAGCGGCGGAACACAGATCCCCACGGCAGCAATTGCCACCACGGTATAAACACCCTGAGCAACGCAAATCAGCATGAACGCATAGGCCACTTTGTTAACCGGGCCGCCCATATCGAACGCCAGCATCAGCCCCATAATCACCGCCAGCATCACCACGCTGCCTTGCTGCATACCCTGAAGCCACTGAGTCAGGCTGTTAGTCAACGCGCCTACCGGCTCGCCCAGCCCCCACATCATGACGCCAGCGGTAATTAAGGTACCGACGATCGGAATAATGAAGATAGGCATCACCGAGCGCAGAACTTTATGCACCGGGATTTTCTTCAGGTAATGCACCACAATGCCGCCGATGATCCCGGCGATCAGCGCACCAAAGAAGCCCGCACCAAAGCTGTTACCAACCCAGGCACCGATAGCACACGGGGCCAGCGCAGAACGTTCTGCAATGGAATAACCGATGTAAGCGGCGAGGAAAGGCACCATCAGCGTCAAACCTGCAACGCCGATATCAAACAGTTTTTTCAGATTCGGATCGGCTACGGCATCCGGCACTGCGCCTTTGCCATACAACATGACGGAAACCGCCAGCAAAATACCGCCCGATACCACAAAGGGAATCATGTGTGAAACGCCCGTCATTAAGTGCTGACGAGTGTTTTTCAGGATCTGTACCAACTCATTCATAAGTCGCTCCCAGGCTTACCCAAGCCTATGTCCATATTTTTTGATGGGAGAAACAATAGGCAATCGCAAGCAGGTCAAACAGTGGATAAAAAGGCCATTTACTGGACTTTTGTAATGTCAGTACAAAAATGCGATCCGCCTCATAACTTGCGTTAACTCGGAATCATGCCGGAATGGCGCGTCTTGTGAGACGCGTCGCAAATTGGCGGTTACATTACATTTGTCCAGCTTTTGGCAGATTTGTCACATGGCAGGTCGTTGCCATGCGCTCTTATCCTGTAAACAGAAAACCGTACCGGGAGAGAGGCAATGGCCCTGATTGTGGAATTTATTTGTGAGCTGCCTAACGGCGTACATGCGCGTCCGGCAAGCCACGTTGAAACGCTGTGTAATACTTTTTCATCTCAAATTGAGTGGCATAACCTGCGTACTGACCGTAAAGGCAACGCCAAAAGCGCCCTGGCGCTGATTGGCACCGATACACTGGTGGGCGATAACTGCCAGTTACTGATTTCCGGGGCTGACGAACAAGCAGCACACCAGCGCTTGAGCCAGTGGTTACGTGATGAATTCCCCCACTGCGATGCGCCGCTGGCAGAAGTTAAATCTGACGAGCTGGAGCCGCTGCCGGTTTCACTCACTAATTTGAATCCGCGCATTATTCGCGCCCGCACCGTATGTAGCGGTAGCGCAGGCGGCACGCTGACGCCAATTTCATCGTTAGATCTCAACGCACTGGGTAATCTTCCCGCCGCCAAAGGTGTGGACGCTGAGCAATCCGCGCTGGAAAACGGCCTGACGCTGGTGATGAAAAACATTGAGTTTCGTCTGCTGGATAGCGACGGTGCTACCAGCGCGATTCTGGAAGCGCACCGCTCGCTGGCTGGCGACACGTCCCTGCGCGAACATTTACTGGCAGGCGTTAGCGCCGGATTAAGTTGCGCCGAAGCGATTGTTGCCAGCGCGAATCACTTTTGCGAAGAGTTCGCCCGTTCCAGCAGTAGCTACCTGCAAGAGCGTGCGCTGGATGTGCGCGACGTGTGCTTCCAGTTACTCCAGCAAATCTACGGTGAACAACGCTTTCCGGCGCCAGGTAAACTGACACATCCCGCTATTTGTATGGCGGATGAACTGACCCCCAGCCAGTTCCTCGAACTGGATAAAAATCACCTCAAAGGATTGTTGCTCAAAAGCGGCGGCACCACCTCACACACGGTAATTCTTGCTCGTTCGTTCAACATTCCGACGCTGGTTGGTGTGGATATCGATGCCCTTACCCCGTGGCAGCAACAAACGATTTATATCGACGGCAACGCCGGGGCAATTGTGGTTGAGCCAGGGGAATCCGTGGCCCGTTATTATCAGCAAGAAGCCCGCGTACAGGACGCTCTGCGTGAGCAACAGCGTGTCTGGCTGACCCAGCAAGCGCGTACCGCTGACGGTATCCGTATCGAAGTCGCGGCGAACATCGCCCACTCCGTGGAAGCGCAGGCCGCATTTGGCAATGGCGCGGAAGGCGTTGGTTTGTTCCGCACTGAAATGCTCTATATGGATCGCACCAGTGCACCGGGCGAAAGCGAGCTGTACAACATTTTTTGTCAGGCGCTGGAGTCCGCCAACGGGCGCAGCATTATTGTGCGCACTATGGATATTGGCGGTGACAAACCCGTTGATTATCTGAACATTCCGGCAGAAGCTAACCCGTTCCTCGGTTATCGCGCGGTGCGTATTTATGAAGAATACGCCTCGCTGTTCACCACACAACTACGCTCGATCCTGCGCGCCTCTGCTCACGGCAGCCTGAAAATCATGATCCCGATGATCTCCTCAATGGAAGAGATCTTATGGGTGAAAGAAAAACTGGCAGAAGCCAAACAGCAGCTACGTAACGAACACATTCCGTTTGATGAGAAGATCCAGCTCGGCATTATGCTGGAAGTGCCGTCAGTGATGTTCATCATCGATCAATGCTGCGAAGAGATTGATTTCTTTAGTATCGGCAGTAACGACCTGACGCAGTATCTGCTGGCGGTGGATCGCGATAACGCTAAGGTTACTCGTCACTACAACAGCCTGAATCCGGCATTCTTGCGGGCGCTCGATTACGCCGTGCAGGCGGTGCATCGCCAGGGGAAATGGATTGGTCTGTGCGGAGAACTGGGGGCGAAAGGTTCCGTGCTGCCGTTGCTGATTGGTTTAGGTCTGGATGAACTGAGCATGAGCGCGCCGTCGATTCCGGCAGCGAAAGCGCGAATGGCACAGCTTGATAGCCGCGAATGCCGCCAGTTGCTCAACCAGGCAATGGCCTGCCGGACTTCGCTGGAAGTGGAACACCTGCTGGCGCAATTCCGTATGACGCAACAGGACGCACCGCTGGTCACCGCCGAATGCATCACGCTGGAAAGCGACTGGCGCAGCAAAGAAGAAGTGCTCAAAGGCATGACCGATAACCTGCTGCTGGCGGGCCGCTGCCGCTATCCGCGTAAACTGGAAGCCGACTTGTGGGCGCGCGAGGCGGTCTTCTCTACCGGTCTGGGCTTTAGTTTCGCCATTCCACACAGCAAATCAGAACACATTGAGCAATCCACCATCAGTGTAGCGCGTCTGCAAGCGCCGGTGCGCTGGGGCGATGATGAAGCGCAATTCATCATTATGTTAACCCTGAACAAACACGCCGCGGGCGATCAGCATATGCGCATTTTCTCGCGTCTCGCTCGTCGCATCATGCACGAAGAATTCCGTAACGCGCTGGTTAACGCCGCCTCTGCCGACGCTATCGCCAGCCTGCTGCAACATGAACTGGAACTGTAAAAGGAAACATCATGGAACTGTATCTGGACACCGCTAACGTCGCAGAAGTCGAACGTCTGGCACGCATATTCCCCATTGCCGGGGTAACAACTAACCCGAGCATTATCGCTGCCAGCAAGGAGTCCATCTGGGAAGTGCTGCCGCGTCTGCAAAAAGCGATTGGTGATGAAGGCATTCTGTTTGCTCAGACCATGAGCCGCGACGCGCAGGGGATGGTGGAGGAAGCGAAGCGCCTGCGCGACGTTATTCCGGGCATTGTGGTGAAAATTCCGGTAACCTCAGAAGGTCTGGCAGCAATTAAATTGTTGAAAAAAGAAGGTATTACTACACTTGGCACCGCAGTGTACAGCGCCGCGCAAGGAGTGCTGGCCGCGCTGGCAGGGGCAAAATACGTTGCTCCCTATGTAAATCGCGTGGACGCTCAGGGCGGAGACGGCATTCGTACCGTCCAGGAGCTGCAAGCGTTACTGGAAATGCACGCGCCAGAAAGCATGGTGCTGGCTGCCAGCTTTAAAACACCACGTCAGGCGCTGGATTGTTTGTTGGCAGGATGTGAATCCATCACACTGCCCTTAGATGTAGCGCAACAAATGCTCAACACCCCTGCGGTAGAGTCGGCTATAGAGAAGTTCGAGCACGACTGGAATGCCGCATTTGGCACTACTCATCTCTAAAGGAGCAATTATGGACCGCATTATTCAATCACCGGGTAAATACATTCAGGGCGCTGATGTCATTAATCGCCTGGGCGAATACCTGAAGCCGCTGGCAGAACGTTGGTTGGTTGTTGGCGATAAATTTGTATTAGGTTTTGCTCAGGCAACCGTCGAGCAAAGCTTTAAAGATGCCGGGCTGGTTGTTGAAATCGCCCCCTTTGGCGGTGAATGTTCGCAAAATGAGATCGATCGTCTGCGCGGCATCGCGGAGACTGCGCAGTGTGGCGCGATTCTCGGTATTGGCGGCGGTAAAACCCTTGATACCGCCAAAGCACTGGCGCATTTCATGGGTGTTCCGGTAGCAATCGCACCGACCATCGCTTCTACCGACGCGCCGTGCAGTGCGTTGTCTGTTATTTACACCGATGATGGTGAATTTGACCGCTATCTGCTGCTGCCAAATAACCCGAATATGGTCATTGTCGATACTAAAATCGTCGCGGGCGCACCTGCGCGTCTGTTAGCAGCGGGTATTGGTGATGCGCTGGCAACCTGGTTTGAAGCGCGTGCATGCTCTCGTAGCGGCGCGACCACCATGGCGGGCGGTAAGTGTACTCAGGCGGCGCTGGCGCTGGCTGAACTGTGCTACAACACCCTGCTGGAAGAAGGCGAAAAAGCGATGCTTGCCGCCGAACAGCATGTAGTGACTCCGGCGCTGGAGCGCGTGATTGAAGCGAACACCTATTTGAGCGGCGTTGGTTTTGAAAGCGGTGGTCTGGCGGCGGCACACGCGGTGCATAACGGCCTGACAGCTATCCCAGATGCGCATCACTATTATCACGGTGAAAAAGTGGCATTCGGTACGCTGACGCAGCTGGTTCTGGAAAACGCGCCGGTTGAGGAAATCGAAACCGTAGCCGCACTTAGCCATGCGGTAGGTTTGCCAATAACTCTCGCTCAACTGGATATTAAAGAAGATGTCCCGGCGAAAATGCGAATTGTGGCAGAAGCGGCATGTGCAGAAGGTGAAACCATTCACAACATGCCTGGCGGCGCGACGCCAGATCAGGTTTACGCCGCACTGCTGGTAGCCGACCAGTACGGTCAGCGTTTCCTGCAAGAGTGGGAATAACCTATGTCAAACTCCCGGCTTATCCGGGAGTTTGAACACAAAATAGCCTGATGCGCTACGCTTATGTGGCCTACCTAATCTCTGCAATATATTGAATTTGCGTGTTTTTGTAGGCCAAATAAGGCGTTCACGCTGCATCCGGCACTCTGTGCCAGTAATCTGAAACTCCCACGTTGATTGGGAGTTTTTTATCCGCTTCTGGACATTTTCTCCACAGAACAATCGTTAGCCCGGAAGGTCGAATCTGTGACTCTTATTTTCACGGATGAAACAGATGAAAGCTTCACTGGCGCTGGTCAGCCTGCTAACGGCATTTACCAGCCCCCCCTTAAAATCTCCCGCCGTTCCACCAGCCGTGGTACAAATCCAGGCCAACACCAATCTTGCCATCGCGGACGGTGCCAGACAGCAAATTGGCAGCACGCTATTTTACGATCCGGCGTATGTGCAGCTTACCTATCCTGGCGGTGATGTCCCGCAAGAACGCGGCGTATGTTCCGATGTGGTGATCCGCGCCTTGCGCAGCCAGAAGGTCGATTTGCAGAAACTGGTTCACGAAGATATGGCGAAGAATTTTGCCGATTATCCGCAAAAGTGGAAGTTAAAGCGCCCGGACAGCAACATCGATCACCGTCGGGTGCCTAATCTGGAAACCTGGTTTACCCGCCACGATAAAACACGCCCCACCAGCAAAAACGCCGGTGACTATCAAGCGGGCGATATTGTCTCCTGGCGACTGGACAACGGGCTGGCACATATTGGGGTGGTTTCAGATGGCTTCGCCCGCGACGGTACGCCGCTGGTGATACATAACATTGGCGCAGGCGCGCAGGAAGAAGATGTGCTGTTTAGCTGGCGGATTGTGGGGCACTATCGCTATTTTGTTAAATAAGAGCTCGCCCCACGTGTAGAAAAATTCAGATCCTTTTTACACTGACGGCTTCTTTTTTCTTACGGCTCACCAGCGCCAATGCCAGCACAATCAGCACAATACCGCTACCTTCAACCGCACCAGGATTCTCACCGAGCAGCCACCAGGAAAAGAGTACGCCGCAAACGGGAACGGCCAGTGTGCTTAAGCTGGCAATACTGGCAGGCAAGTTTTTCAATACAAACAACCATAAGCTCCACGCCAGCGCCGTCGCCAGAATGGCACTGTAGGCCAGCGCCCAGAACACGGTGGGCTGCCAGTCAATTTCACGTTGCGGCACCAGCCAGGCGACTACGCTCATCACCAGCGCCGCATACAGCATCTGCCAGGATGTTAACGACAATAAATCCACGCGCGGATGACGGGCGTAAAGGCGTTTAGCGACAATGGCACTCGCCCCCCAACTGACGCCGGAGAGGATCGCCAGCATGGCGCTTTTCATCGAAGAGAAATCGAGTTGCCACGGCTGCAACACCAAAAATAAACCGAAAGCGGCAATCAGAATCGCGAAATATTGCCCGCGTCGCAGGCGTTCACCGAGAAACAACGCGGCGAAAATCACCACCCAGAACGGCATGGTATAGCTCAGGATCGCCACCTTCCCCGCTCCGCCGCTGACCAGCGCCCACTGCGCCAGACCAACCATCCCGCAGGTTTGTAGCAGGGCAATGGCTAAGGTGTATTTAAACGGCGTCGGGCGCATTCCGCGACCACGTAACAAAAGAACGATGAATAAAACGAGAGCGCCGAAAATGCAGCGTAAGGCGGTGAAGTCGAAGGCACCGATGTAGCTGGTGACTTGCTTCATGAAAATCCAGCTATAACTCCAGATAAGTGTGAGCGCAACCAGGCCACTGATTGCCAGTGGGTTGCTCTTTCCTGCGGCAGACATGAGAGATCCAGTGTGTAGTTTTCCTGTGGACACTATACGCCGGTAAAGAAACTTCAGCGACTGCCTGAAAGGCAGTCGCTGAAGAAGGTCAGATTACAGCAGGTCGAAACGGTCGAGGTTCATCACTTTCACCCATGCTGCCACGAAGTCTTTAACAAATTTCTCGTGGGCATCGCTGCTGGCGTAAACTTCTGCCAGTGCACGCAGAACGGAGTTAGAACCAAATACCAGGTCCGCACGGCTGGCGGTGTATTTCACTTCACCCGTTTCACGATCACGGCCTTCGAACAGCTCTTTCGATTCGTCGGTCGCTTTCCACTCGTAGCGCATATCCAGCAAGTTCACAAAGAAGTCATTGCTCAATACGCCCACACGGTCAGTGAAGACACCGTTTTTGCTGCCATCGAAGTTGGCGCCCAGCACACGCATCCCGCCCACCAGCACAGTCATTTCTGGTGCAGTCAGCGTCAGTTGCTGCGCTTTATCGATCAGCAGTGATTCAGTGGTAGCCTCGCCCAACGCAGCGCGATAGTTACGGAAACCATCAGCAACAGGTTTGAGCAGCTCGAACATCTCGATATCCGTCTGATCCTGACGTGCATCTACGCGACCTGGCGTGAACGGAACACTGATGCTGATACCCGCAGCACTCGCCGCTTTTTCGACACCAACAACACCGGCGAGAACAATAATGTCAGCGAGTGAAGCCGTGTGTGAGGATTTATAGATCCCCTCCAGCACCGGCAATGCGCGTGCTGCTGCGGCATTAACCTCCCAGTCGCGCTGCGGAGCTAATGCCAGACGCGCACCGTTGGCACCGCCACGTTTATCCCCACCGCGGAAGGTGGAGGCAGAAGCCCAGGCAACAGAAACCAGCTCGCTCACAGAGAGACCAGACTCAGCAATCGCCGTCTTCAGGTTAAGGATATCTTCCTCGCTCGGGTTGAAGAACGCATGTGGCAGCGGATCTTGCCAGATCAGATCTTCTTTCGGCACTTCCGGTCCGATGTAACGAGATTTCGGCCCCATATCCCTGTGCGTCAGTTTGAACCACGCACGGGCAAAGGCTTCGTTGAACGCTTGCGGATCGTCAAGGAAGCGACGTGAAATCTTCTCAAACTCTGGATCAAAACGCAGCGTCAGGTCAGTGACCAGCATCGTCGGCTTACGTTTCTTCGACGGATCGAACGGATCCGGGATAATTTCCGGTGCATCTACGGCTTCAAACTGGATGGCGCCTGCCGGGCTACGAGTCTGTACCCACTCATATTTGAACAGGTTTTCGAAGAAATAGTTGCTCCACTGGGTCGGCGTCTGGGTCCAGACCACTTCCAGACCTGACGTAATGGCATCGGCACCGACACCGGAACCAAAATCACTTTTCCAGCCTAAGCCCTGGTTTTCGATCGGGGCCGCTTCTGGATCAGGACCTACGTGCGTTGCCGGGCCTGCGCCGTGAGTTTTACCTAACGTATGACCACCCGCGATCAGCGCAACGGTTTCTTCGTCGTTCATCCCCATATTGCCAAATGTCGCGCGAATAGCTGCAGCCGCAGAAAGCGGTTCGCCGCTGGCATTTGGTCCTTCCGGGTTAACGTAAATCAGCCCCATTTCGGTTGCTGCTAATGGGCGTTTTGCCAGTTCTTCCGGGTTACGGTGGGCAAGCCAGGTTTTTTCATCACCCCAGTTTACGTCGAGATCCGGTTCCCAGACGTCTTCACGACCGGCACCAAAACCGAAGGTACGGAAACCGGAGTTTTCCAGCGCCACGTTACCCGCGAGGATAAACAGGTCGGCCCAGGAGATTTTCTGACCATATTTTTGTTTGATTGGCCACAACAGACGACGCGCTTTATCCAGGCTGACGTTATCCGGCCAGGAGTTGAGCGGTGCAAAACGTTGCTGACCACGACCCGCGCCGCCGCGACCATCGATTGAACGGTAAGTCCCCGCGCCGTGCCAGGCCATACGAATAAACAGACCAGCGTAGCTGCCCCAGTCTGCTGGCCACCACGGTTGAGACTCTGTCAGCAGATCTTTCAGATCTTTTTTCAGGCCGTAGTAATCTAGCTTGCTAAATTCTTTGCGGTAGTCGAAGTCCTCACCCAGTGGGTTAGAACGGTTAGAATGTTGGTTTAACAGGTCAACACGGAGTTGTTTTGGCCACCAGTCATGAGTGGTTGTTCCCGCACCGGCGCTCTGGTCATGACCGCCATGATGGAACGGGCATTTTCCGGCTGCTGTTGTGTTATGGATATCGTCTGACGTGCTCATCAATATACTCCCTCTACAGTGTTACCCTTACGATACACAGCGTTAGAGAGAAGTTATAATTGAATTAATCCACGGATGCGATAGTTGGGATCTTACATATCATTAGTTAAAGAGATGTAGATCAAATTGATCTTAAATAAGCTTTTTGATTATGTCCGATTACGGACAAATACCTTATAAAAAAGGGTTTTATCCCTGTTTTCTCTCTGTTCTTTTAAGGAATGAAGGAGAAAAAGCGAGTCAATAGTTTTACTTGTCTGCCCCCTCGCTTCGAGGAGGCATTTTGTGCTTTGTTTTAATTTTGTGATCACCGTGTGATTTTTACAGAAACCAAAGCACTTATAAACCAGGTCGGACACCCAATGTGTGGCAAATCGCGTAACTCATTTCAGCGCGGTTAAGCGTATAGAAGTGGAAATCTTTCACTCCTTCACGGCTTAAAATCTTCACCATATCCATCGCAATATTCGCGCCCACCAGCTTGCGGGTTTCGGCGTCGTCATCCAGACCATCAAACATTTGCGCCATCCACGCCGGAATGCGTACGTTGGTCATGTCAGCAAATTTCTTCGCCTGTTTAAAGTTAGAGACGGGCAAAATGCCAGGAATAATTTCCACATCGATACCCGCCGAAACGCAGCGATCACGAAAACGCAGGTAGCTTTCGACATCAAAGAAGAATTGGGTAATCGCGCGATTGGCGCCGGCGTCCACTTTGCGTTTCAGGTTAAGCAAATCCGCCTGGGCGCTTTTCGCTTCCGGATGCACCTCCGGATACGCCGCCACGGAGATATCGAAATCCGCGACGTCTTTTAACAACGTCACCAGGTCAGAGGCATACATTTCCGGCTTACCGCTTCCCGGCGGCAGGTCGCCACGCAGCGCCACGATATGGCGAATACCGTTATTCCAATAGTCGCGGGCGATGGTCCGCAGCTCGGCAGGCGTCGCATCAATGCAGGTAAGATGCGGCGCCGCTTCCAGACCGGTGCGATCTTTAATGCCTTTAATAATGCTGTGCGTGCGGTCGCGCTCACCGGAGTTTGCGCCATAGGTCACCGATACAAACTTCGGTTTCAGACTGCTGAGGCGATCGATGGAGTTCCACAGGGTCTGCTCCATTTCACTGGTACGCGGCGGGAAAAATTCGAACGAAACATTAATCTGCCCCTGGACTTCGGCCAGGCTCTGATTCAGGGCATCCCGCTGGCTGGCGTGAAAAAAGCTCATACCTTACCTCATCAATCGCTTGTAGTTATATGTTGTGTTGTGAACATCTATCCATTTAGACGTCCAGATGTAAAGATGAAGGAAAAGCCGAGGGGCGTCAACCGAAAAATGCCCCATGATGGTGAGGAATAATCAGGGAAGATGAATTTTCTTCATTTGAATGTGAGGGTAAATGGGTTCTCTCACATTATCGCGCGCGAAGTAATGAATAAACGGATAAGCCATCGGCTTCAAATTTATTTAAATAAGAGTTAATTAATATGCTCGTCTGTGTTAGCTGGACACTTATTTAAATAAAACAAATAGATACCATAATTTGCATTCAATACTGCATGTTTATTATTTGAACTACTTCAAACTATTAACAATTTCTCCAAAATTATGTTGCAGAGCAATTATGCATCCCCCACGATAAGTAGAACGTTCTACTAGAACGTTCTACTTATACAAAAAAAGACTAATTCGCGCAGATTTATGCGCTATTCGGGGGAAATCAGCATGAATCTGATGTCGAGTTTCGTGAAGTCACTTTCTAAATTGTCGATGATTGGTCGCGCCCTAATGCTGCCAATTTCGCTTCTGCCTGCCGCTGGGTTGTTACTGGCGTTTGGAGATAAATTCCATTTGCCGTTGATGATGAATGCAGGCGGCATTATTTTTGATAACTTGCCGATGCTTTTTGCTATCGGTTCCGCCGTAGGGCTGGCTTCTGAATCAGGAATTGCGGCGTTATCCGCAGCCGTTTCCGTTTTTGTCACCAATATCACCATCAGCACCGTACTTAGCATCACGCCAGAAATGGCCGGGCAAGGCGGCAAATACGCGATGGTGGTGGGGATCCCCACATTGCAAATGGGCGTTTTTGGCGGCCTGATATGCGGGATCCTGGCGGCGTGGTGTTACAACCGTTTTCATACCATGCAATTGCCAGAATTCCTTGGTTTTTTCTCCGGGAAACGCTTTGTCGCTATCGCGACGGCTTTTCTCTCCTTCATTCTTGGCCTGTTACTACCCTATGTCTGGCAACACATTCAGTCAGGAATCGATGCATTATCGGTTATCGTTAAGGGTAACAACCAGGCAGCATCGACCTTTATTTTTGGTGTAACTGAACGAGCGCTCATTCCGCTTGGCTTGCACCACATCTGGTATCCGTCGTTTTGGTATTCTTTTGGGGATTACACTACCCATGCCGGGCAAATGATTCACGGCGATCAGACGATTTGGTTCAAGATGTTGGAAGAAGGGGTGAAATCATTTAGCAGCGACAGTTATCATGACGCCGGTAAATTTATGCAAGGCGAATTCCCCCTGATGCTGTTTGCCCTGCCTGCGGCGTGCCTGGCGATGTACCATGAAGCGCACACAAAGAATAAGAAAATTGCCGCCGGTATTCTGTTCTCTGCCGCATTAACCTGTTTTCTGACCGGTATTACAGAACCCGTTGAATTTACATTTATCTTTGTCGCCCCTGTGCTGTATGTCTTCAATGCCATCATGGCGGGCCTTTCCTATATGGCGATGTATCTGCTGCATGCACATATTGCCAAATCCTTCTCTGCGGGGCTGATTGACTATATTTCGTTTGGCATCCTGCCATCCTTTAACGGCTATGAAACCAACTTCCTGAGCGCCATTATCGTCGGCGTGCCAATGGCGGTGATCTACTACTTCACCTTCCGCTTTGTTATTCGTCGTTTTGATGTGAAAACGCCTGGTCGTACTGAAACTACGGTTAGCGCTAATGATAAAACCGATGACGAGCTGGCAACAGAAATCATCACGCTGCTTGGCGGTCAGCAAAACATTAAATCGGTAGGCTCCTGCATCACGCGTTTACGTCTGGAAGTCTCTGATAAAGAAGCGGTGGATCAGGATGGTCTAAATAATATTGGCGCCCGTGGCGTGGTTTTTGTTGGCGATAACGGCATTCAGGTCATTTTTGGCGCGCGAGCGCAATTTATCGCGCAAACCATGTCGACGATGATCGGTAAATAGCCTTAAGATTACTCGATGTCAGAGGTTCTGGTCCCTGACCAGAACCTTCTTGCTATTTAAAGAATCAACGTTGTTCAGGGAGTGAGTTTGAAGAAAGTCAGCATAATTGATGTTGCCAAAAGAGCCGGAGTTTCCGTCTCTACCGTGTCGCTAGTGCTGCGCCAGAAAGGGAAAATCTCAGAGGCGACCATCGGGAAAGTTCATGCTGCTATTGACGAACTGGGCTACGTGCATAATGTTGCCGCCGCCAATTTACGTTCCCACACGTCAAATCTTATCGGACTGATTTTACGTGATTTTAGCGATAGCTTTTCCATCAAAGTGATGGCCAGTATTGTTCAGGAACTGGAAGCCAGGGGCTATATGGTATTCCTTGGGCAACCACAGAACGCACATGAACATCTTGAACGTTGTTTACTTTCCTTCAAGCAACAAGGTGTTGCCGGAGTGATTTATCTGGCTTCCGATGCGCATCGTGAAACCCTCCCCACGCTAATCCGCCAGTGTTCGCTTCCCCTTGTTGTCGCATCACAAACGCCTATCAAAGATGAGTGCAACCTGGTGTTGCGTGACAACCAGCAGGCAGCAAGTCTTGCCACACGTTATTTAATTGAGCGCGGCCATCGTTACATTGCCTATCTCGGTGGCAGAGAAAGTGATCTTATCCGTCAGCAGCGACTGGTTGGTTTTCGCCAGACCCTGGCAAAATTTGGCATTGCTTGTCGTGACGAGTTCACGCCAGCCTGTGACGGTGACACCTGGGCTGCCAGCATGGCAACGCGCCAGTTGCTGGAAAATAACAACGCCATTACCGCCCTGCTCTGCCATTCGCCCGAGGCCATGATTGGCAGCATCAACGGCATACATCAGGTGGGGCGTACCGTCGGGAAAGACGTCTTTCTGACCCAGCAGGTAGCGCTAATTGGTTTTGAAGATATGCTGCATATCAACCTGACCTCTCCTGTTTTCACCTATGTATCTTCCGCCAGTGAAGAAACCGGACGCCAGGCAGCGACCCTGATGATTCGCAAATTAAAAGACCCGGATTTGCAAACCCAAAGAATTGCGCTTTCCGGGCAACTGGTGGTGCGGGAATCGGCGTAATACACATGCCGAATGAGATGTACGTCGATATCGTCATCCGGCAATAAGGTGTAAACCAACTCAATGCGTATGATTACTTGATATCTTTCACACGCATACCGTTGAGCTGTTCATCCGTGATGGTGTTACCCGCTTTGAAGTAATCAACCACGGCGTGATAAACGTAATAACCGCCCGTTGTGTTGCGCGCTTTCCCCTCGGTAAAGGCGCTAAAACCATCTCCACCATCAGCAAGGAAACTCTGGGTGGCAATAGAATAAACCGTTGCATCTTCAATCGGTTTACCATTCAGAGTCAGTGAGATAACCCGCTGACCAACCGGCTTGCTGCTGTCGTACTTCATTTCCAGGCCTTTCGATACCTGTAAAACGCCATTACTTAAACTTGCGCCGTGTTCCATCAAACTGCGTAATTGTTTACCCGTGAGTTCCATCGTCACCAGTTCGTTGGGGAACGGGAAGGTACTGATGACGCCGCCCATCGTAATCGCCCCTGCGGGGATCTCATTGCGGATACCGCCAGAGTTGGTTAAGGCTATTTGGGTGTTTTTACCTGCCGCTGCCAGTAAAGCGTCAGCCGCCAGGTTCCCGAGGGAAGCCGATTCACCATAGGCACGTTTTAATTCAATCGGCGATTGCGCCACCGTTTGTTGCACCACTTCATCCAGCTTTTTATTCCAGCCGTCGATCACCTGTTTTGTTTGCGGATCGGGCTTCCACTCGTCGGCGTAAATGGTTTTAAGCTCGAAGTTTTTCACCGTAAAATCATGCGGCTTCTCTTTGTAGTCGAGAACCAGTTTGCCCACATCAATCCCGCCGCTGTCAGTAGAGAGGATGAGCGTATTGCCGACTTTAATCGGTTCCGGCGTACCCACATGTGCATGTCCGGTGATCAAAATATCCAGTCCTTTGACCTGACTTGCCGTCTGAATATCTTTATCCAGCGCGCGACGCACATCTGTGCCTCCCATACTGGACTGGCGGGCCGGAACACCTTCGTGGATCAGGGCGACGGTCAAATCAACCTTGCCTTTGAGTTCATCGATATAACGTTGTAGCCATTTAATTTCATCGCGCGCCTCAATACCCACTCGCGTGGCAGCGGATACCGTGTCATTAAAGGCAAATACTCCGTGCAAACCTATAACGCCTATTTTCACACCGTCTTTTTCGATGATGGTATAGGGCTTATCCCAGAATGATTTACTGCTGTTCTGATAAAAAACATTGCCCTGCACAATCGGGAATTTTGCCTGACTCAACTGTAATAATGTGTTGTCCCAGCCGTGGTCAAATTCATGGTTGCCTATTGTGGCGACATCAAATGGCATAGTATTCATAATATCGATAATAGCTTTGCCTTTGGTCAGGCTGCTGATATAGGGCCCGGTAAAATAGTCACCTGCATCAAAAAACCATGTCGCTTTATTTTTTGCTTTTTCTTGTTTAACCAGCGTAGTGATATTTGCCCAGCCGCCAATATCTCGTTTACCGTCAGCGATCCATGGCACTTTATAAGGCTCTACATGTGCATGGAGATCGTTGGTATAAATGATAGTGACATCTTTGGCGCAAGCCCAGAACGGCAGTGTTAATGCAATACCCGCAGCAAGCATTTTAATTTTCATAAATAGTCCCTTTCAGTGATTTAAAGGCTTGTTACATTACGTTCTGAAAGAGTTATTTATGTGAGAGTAATCACATCCACAAGGGAGCGTTGCCGGACAAAATCAACGACCTTGTGAAATCGTTGGTGATATATGTCGACTCTGTTTACGATTAATGCCTGCAAGTCGTTTGGTTGCCGTAATTTAGGACGGTCAACATCGACAGATTACAGCTGGCCTGACTATCGACTGGGTTATGCAGCATTGCACTGCCGGGCATGTGGAAGCTATCCACCGTTGTTTGACGAACAACAATTTCGTGACTGGTTGACAGTTCACTTATCTACGTGGGCCTCGGAGAAGGGGCATTTCTGCCCGGTATGTTATGGCACAGAGACAATTTGTTATGGTCACAATCCACAGGGTTCGCAACGCATTCAATGCCGTAACTGCAAAAAAGTCTGGACACCTAAACAATATCAGAAAGAAATAACGCCTCCCGAAATAATCGAAACGGTTGCTCTTCTGGTGCCATTTCAGGGGGGTAGCAGTGGGCAGAGACTGTATGTTTTAATGAGTTTTGATGCTCTTCGCGGTAATATTCTTCATCTTTCTACTAATTATACGCAGCATCAAGCTGGAGAAAGTCTGCATTATCGATACAGAGGAAATGCAGAACCAGAGTTACACGACAATAATATTGTACAACGCGTTGATATACGCGAAGCACAATTTCTACGCCGCAGTCAGTTTGATGAAATTCAGTATGGCAGTGCAGCGCTCAAGCGCAATGCTAAAGGCGCTATTCTGCGTCCTGTTATCACAGCGCACGGGCATTTCAGGGTACTGAATATTCTATTCCCGACAGTTAAAACACAGGTTATTTCACACGAGTGTTTTTTAAGAGGCGCCATTATTACGGTTTGGGCTGATCTGTTTCGCCAACAGCAAGGTGAAATTTGGTTTATTGAAGAGGAAATAACTGACTGTACCGAAAATACGTCCTGGAGTTTTCAGGGAACAACTTATCACGGCTGGTGGAAAAATCAGTGGCAACTCTGGGTTCAGGGAAAAAATCGTAAAATGGTATGTGCATTAACGGGCGGAAATAACAGCAAAGCTGAAATGCTCTCATTAGCAACCAGCAGACATTTTATCCACTGGCTACATAAACAGGCAGAATTTACTCACAGCGCCCCGCTTTCCGCAGGGCGCGTAACGAAAATACTGCTTTCTCTGGCTCAGGATTACAACAACTGCGCCAGTCGGTTGATATCCGACTGAATCGCCCCGGCGGTGACGTCGCGCCCTGCGCCAGGCCCACGGATCACCAGCGGATTATCGCGATACCAGCGGCTTTCGATGGCAAAGACGTTATCGCACGGCAGCAATGATGCCAGCGGATGGTCTTCACGTACCGCTTCCACGCCTACACGCGCTTTGCCGTTGGCATCGAAACGCGCTACGTAGCGCAGCACCAGCCCCATTTCACGGGCAGCTTCCAGCCGTTGCACCATCTGCTCGTTAAGTTCATCGCCATTTTCAAAGAAGTGGTCGATGCTGCCGCCTTCGCAATGGGCAGGCACCAGCGACTCCACGCGTACCTGATCCGGTTCGATGTTGTAACCTGCCTCACGCGCCAGAATCACCAGCTTGCGCATCACGTCTTTGCCAGAGAGATCGTCACGCGGGTCAGGCTCGGTTAAGCCCTGCTGCCAGGCCTGATCCACCAGCTCGGTAAACGGCACGCTACCGTCGAATTGCAGGAACAGCCAGGAGAGCGTGCCGGAGAAGATCCCGCTGATCGACAAAATAGTATCGCCGCTGTCGATCAGATCGCGCACGGTATGGTTGATCGGCAAGCCCGCACCGACGGTGGCATTGTACAGCCAGTGACGCCCGGTTTTTTCGAAGGCGTCGTGGATCTGGCGATATTTATTGCTGTCGCTGGCTCCCGCCAGTTTGTTGGCACTGATGACGTGGAAACCGTGGCTGGCGAAATCGAGATATTGATCAGCAAGCTGCTGGCTGGCAGTAACATCCAGCACCACTAAATCATCATACGGATGGGCACGCATCCACAGGAACAACGACTCTTCATCCTGCTCGACTGCTTCATCGTTGAAGAAGGCTAACGCGCGGCTGGCGTCCAGCCCGTCGTAGCTCAACAGGCTGCGACGGCTGTCCACCACGCCTGCCAGCACAAATTCAAAGCCGGTACGCGCCGAAAGCGTGCTCTGCTCGCGGGCGAACAGTTCCAGCCAGCGGGAGCCGATATTGCCCTTGCCGAACAGCACCAGGCCGATGCGTTTTTCTGCACGGAAGACGGACTGATGCAGCCCCTGAATCAGGCTTTCGGTTGGTCCGGTGCGCAGTACTGCCACCAGGCTGATGCCGTCATCCGACTGCCAGGTAAACTCGACCGGCTGGCCTTTCAGTTGCTGCCAGAAGCGGTGGCAATGCAGCGGGTTGCGGGTGACACCCGCCCCAACCATCGCCACCAGTGCCAGCCCCTGACGCAGGCGCAGTTCGCCGGGTAATCCCGCTTCGTCGAGGATTTTCAGCGCACTGTCAGCGACTTCTGCGGTGTAGCAAAATTGCAGCAACTGGCGATCGTTATGCACGCCAACCGCCAGTGGGCGCACCTGAGCACGTTTCAGGATCTGGTCGATCTCTTTATGCGCCAGTTTGAAATCCTGGCTGGTAGGCACCTGAAACTCAATCAAACAGACATCATCGTGGCTGGTGACAATACGCGCGCCAGTACCGGAAGCCAGCACGCGTTCAATGCGTGTGGAGCCTTGATCCGGCGTGTAGCTACAGCGCAGCTGCAGGTCGATTTCGCTACCGGATACTGGCTGTAAAGTACGGGCGTGAAGAACGGGAGCCGCCAGACGCGCCAGTTCGCTGGCTTCATCCAGACGCAGCAACGGCAGCAGACAGGCATCTTTCACTTTACGCGGGTCGGCGCTATATACCCCGGCGACGTCGCTCCAGATGGTTACACGAGAAACGCCCGCCAGCGCACCGATTTGTGTCGCGGAATAGTCGGAACCGTTACGCCCCAGCAGCACCGTTTCACCAGCGTTGTTACGGCTGATAAACCCAGTCACCACCAGACGTTTGCCCGGATGTTGTACCAGTAGCTGTTGCAGCAACGGATAAGAAAGCCCTTCATCAACCTGCGGTTGTGCGGCGCGTTCGGCGCGTAAAAACTCGCGGGCATCAAGCCATGCCGCTGGCAGCCCTTGTTGATTAAGCACCGCAGACATTAAGCGTGCTGACCACACTTCCCCGTGGCCCACCACTTCTGCATACACCGCGTCGTTAATACCGCTGTCGAGCAGCGCGGCCAGACGCTCCAGATCGCTGACAAAGGCGCTAATGAGGCTATCGGCTTCTTCGGCGGGTAACAAGCCGCTAATCAGATCGCACTGATAACGACGCAACGTTTGTTGAACCTGATGCGCAGAGAGACGATCGGTCTGGCTTAGTTTCAACCAGTTAATCAACTGGTTAGTGGTGCTACCGGCGGCGGAAACCACCATCATATCGTCGGGCTGGGAGTACTCAGCCATAATGCCCGCGACACGCAAATAACACTTCACATCAGCCAGACTACTGCCACCAAATTTATGCAGTTGACGACCTTTCGCCCCTGCCTGCGCAATCACACTCATTTTTACCCCTTGTTTGCAGCCCGGAAGCCATTTTCCAGGTCGGCAATTAAATCTTCGCCATCTTCAATACCGGTGGAGATACGCAGCAGCGTCTCGGAGATCCCGGCGGCAGCACGCGCTTCTGGCGCCATGCCTGCATGTGTCATGGTTGCGGCGTGAGAGATTAAACTTTCCACTCCCCCTAACGATTCCGCCAGCGTAAATAACGACAGCCCGCCCAGGAAACGACGCAGCGTCTGCTCATCGCCATCCAGTTCAAAACTCAACATTGCGCCAAAGCCTTTTTGCTGGCGCGCGGCAATTTCATGCCCCTGATTTTCCGGCAGCGACGGGTGATACAGTTTTTTCACCAACGGCTGGGTTTGCAGATATTTCACAATCGCCTGCGCGTTGCGCTGGGCCAGCTCCATACGCGGCACCAGCGTTCGCAACCCGCGCAGCAGCAGATAGCTATCAAACGCGCCGCCCGTCACGCCAATATTGTTTGCCCACCAGGCCAGTTCGGTGACAACGTCCGGGTCTTTAGCAATCACCACGCCGGCCACCACGTCAGAGTGACCGTTCAGATATTTCGTACATGAATGCAACACCAGATCGGCACCCAATGCCAGCGGATTTTGCAATGCCGGGCTTAAGAAGGTGTTATCCACCACGCTCACCGCCCCGACTTCCCTTGCCAGATGGCAGATTTTCGCAATATCCACGACGCGTAACAATGGATTACTTGGGCTTTCTACCAGCACCAGTTTAGGTTTTTCCGCCAGTGCCGCCTGCAATGACTGCTCATCACCTTGATCAACAAATAGCACGCGATAACAGCCGCGTTTTGCCAGGCTGTCAAACAGGCGATAGCTGCCGCCGTAGCAGTCGTGCGGTGCAACCAGCAAATCGCCAGGTTTCAAAAAGACGGTAGTGACCAGGTGGATCGCTGACATCCCGGTATTTGTAAGTACCGCGCCAGCACCGCCTTCCAGTTCCGCCAGCGCCCGCTGAACCACATCGCGCGTTGGGTTGCCGCGACGCGAGTAATCATGCGCGCGCGGCTCGTTAAATCCGGTAAAGTTATAGGTGCTGGAAAGATGGATTGGAGGGACAACGCAACCATACTGTTCGTCGTCATTTAACCCACTACGCACTGCGATGGTGGCCTGTTTACGCGTCATGTGATGAAGTTCCCTGGGCTTTGTCGGTGAAATGTCAGGCACCAGAGTAAACATTGTGTTAATGGACGTCAATACATCTGGACATCTAAACTTCTTTGCGTATAGATTGAGCAATTCCCCAATAACCGTTAAAATTACATGCATTATCACGCCGACAGGTGCATTACACGATGTCACGGTAGCGCCTGTACGGTAAACTATGCGGGTTTATGGCCATTACCCACATTAATTGTGTGGTCTGGTTTCAATTTATTGACGAAGAGGATTAAGTATCTCATGGCTGAATGGAGCGGCGAATATATCAGCCCATACGCTGAGCACGGCAAGAAGAGTGAACAAGTCAAAAAGATTACGGTTTCCATTCCTCTTAAGGTGTTAAAAATCCTCACCGATGAACGCACGCGTCGTCAGGTGAACAACCTGCGTCACGCTACCAACAGCGAACTGCTGTGCGAAGCGTTTCTGCATGCCTTTACCGGGCAACCTCTGCCGGATGATGCCGACCTGCGTAAAGAGCGCAGCGACGAAATTCCGGAAGCGGCAAAAGAGATCATGCGTGAGATGGGGATTAACCCGGAGACGTGGGAATACTAATGCTGAAAAAAGCGGCCTGGCATTAACCAGCCGCTTTTTTTATACATGGACGTTTAACTATGAAAAACAGGCTGCTGATCCTCAGCCTGCTGGTTTCTGTACCTGCCTTTGCCTGGCAACCACAAACCGGCGACATCATCTTTCAGATCTCTCGCTCATCGCAAAGTAAAGCGATCCAACTGGCAACTCATTCCGATTACAGCCACACCGGTATGCTGGTGATACGCAACAAAAAGCCCTACGTTTTTGAAGCGGTCGGCCCGGTGAAATACACCCCCCTCAAGCAGTGGATCGCCCACGGTGAAGATGGCAAATACATTGTTCGCCGCGTTGAAGGCGGACTGAATACCGAACAACAGCAAAAACTGGCGCAAACGGCAAAACGTTATCTCGGCAAACCGTATGACTTTAGCTTCTCGTGGAGCGATGATCGTCAGTACTGCTCGGAAGTCGTTTGGAAGGTTTATCAGAACGCGCTGGGAATGCGCATAGGTGAACAGCAAAAGCTGAAAGAATTCGATCTTAGCAACCCGCTGGTCCAGGGAAAGCTTAAAGAACGATACGGTAAAAATATCCCGCTTGAGGAAACGGTGGTTTCGCCACAAGCCCTGTTCGATGCGCCACAACTCACTACCGTCGCCAAAGAGTGGCCGCTGTTTTCGTGGTAATGGATTACTGTGAACACGGCTGGCGTTCCCGCCGCAAACGTTAATCGCGTTTTGCCATAACTCGAAATGCGCTTTACGCAACCAAACGGGTACGAAATCGATGATGAAAGGCAATTGTGCGGAGTAGCGAGTGGGCCAATCACATCGTGACTGGCCCTAAAACTTAGCTTTTTTGGGTCTGAAGCTCTGGTTGATACGTCTCAGCATCATTTTGACGTTGTTTTTCCATAGCGATCGCACCAAAGTGCGTTAACGTACAGAAAATGATGCAACAGATAACACCAGCAAGCAGAAGATAAAAACCACCATCCCAACCAACCTCATCGACCATAATACCAAACAGGCTTGTACCAAGCGTCGCTCCAAGAATATAGCTCATGAAACCACGCAAACCGACAGCGGAGCCCACGGCAAAACTGGGAACAATTTCCATTGTCTGAACAGAAGCCAGGAACTGCGGAACATAGATAAGGCAGCCTACACAAGCCGCGAAAATAGTAATAGAGAGTAGAGAATCGCTTTTCCAGTAGCCCAACAGGCAGAAGAAAATCAATACCATACTGATAATAGCTGGTGGCATACGGCGACCATGAAATAATTTATCACTCAACCAGCCAGCAAATAATGTCGTTGGAATCGCTGCCCATTCGAAGATTAAAAATGCCGTACTCATTTCGGTCTTCGTAAAATGCTTCACACTTAACAGGTAAATAGGTAACCAGCTGATAATTCCGAAACGCACCATATAGACAAAAACATCAACGAAAGAGACAAACCATGCATTCTTATTTTTAAGCACGTAGGTACAAAAAATTTGCCAGGCCGTCATATCTTCCGGCGCACGATCATCTTTTGCTTTAATGCTGATGTCGTCCGGAACGATTTCGTTTAATGGCGGCAAACCTTCACTTACCGGTGAACCTTTACCTGACATCAGTACCACGATAGCAATGACAACAGAGACAATCGCTGGAATAACATATGTTGCTATTTTCCAGTGTTCAGTGCCCAGTACGGCAAATGCGCCGCCGACAATCGGAGCAACAATACCACCACCCACGTTGTGCGAAATATTCCAGACCGCGCCGACAATGCCCCGTTCTTTACGAGGAAACCAGTTGGCGATCGTAATAAACGACGGGCCAACACCCATTCCCTGAAAGAAGCCATTTAAAATGACCAGCCCCGCAAACATCCAGAACGCGAAACTAAAACCAAGTGCCACGTTAACGAGAGCACAAAGTATTAAACCCACTGCCATATATACTTTAGGATTAGCTTTATCCGCCAGACTGCTCATTATCCCTTTACTAATACCGTAGGCTATCAGCATACAACTGCTTAACAGCCCTATTTGCGTCGCAGAAAGATTAAGCTCTTGTTTTAAATACGGTGTAGAGAGAACAAAGTTATTCCTGACAATGTAATACGAAAGATAACCGATAAATACGCTGAATAACGCCTGCATACGGTAACGATTATAGGTACTTTTCACTTCACTTTCAGGAACCTTATGTGTTGCCACTTTAGGTTTCAATAAAGAAAGCATATATCACCTTCCAGTTCATAGTGTTGTTTAATCAAATAATAATATTCATAGCAATGCTCATTACTACTCTCTGAAGAGTATTTAAAAAGCCTTTGCTTAGTGAGTTTTGAAGATAGTGAAGCAAGAGAGTTTAAGTTACAATACAGGGCAAATGAGTCAAAACTGACTCAAAAAAACAAATTCAATGTTCCATTTCTTTCCCATATTTGATTTTGGAAAATGCAACATGGTTATTATTTAAACCTTAACGGGTTACAACAGGCCCAATTTAAAAAAAATTAGTTTTATTAAAATTTTCATTTTTTGAGTTCAATCACATATTTTGCTTCTATAATCGGGATCATTGAAGGTACTTGTTCTTGTTATGCCAGAGAACCATGCTGCACAACATGAAAACCTTCATCACCGCACAACAAAAAGCAGAGTCTGAACACCTTCAGGATATCCGTCGTAACACGCTGATTTGCACTCAAATTAAGGCCTTTTTTATGGTTTCTGAAGACTGGAACTCCGTCATGATTACTGAGACGCTAAGTCTGCATCAGGCCACCGCAGATGACCCTATTTACGATAGTGCTTGTTATTACCATCCTCAACGAGTAAAAAAATGGGATGAAGCCGCCAATAACAAATTTCATTTTTTACTGCTATACAGTCAGAACCTGAATCTGAGAGCGAAAATGTGGAAATTAATTAATGCGCATTTCCGTAACAGTCACTTGCGGATATAGTAATGCTGGTTGCTTGCCGAATTAATGATAATTTACAAATACAAAAACACATGGCTTGAAGTTCGTTGCTTATGTTAACTAATGGATAACAACATGGATTACAGCCCAGGAATTTATCTCTTATTAATGGGATTTTTGACATGATTCGCATTATACAAAGAGCGCTAATCTGTTGGATTTTATATATCAGCGTTGCCTCAGCGCATGAATTAGTGATTGCTACAACGCTTTCTTCGGAAGCGACAGAGCACATTATCAGTCAATGGCAAAAGCAACCACAGGCAACCAAAATCCGTACGCTCAACCGAACCAGTGCATCTATTGAGCGCCTGCTGGAAAATCCATTGGGTGAAAATATTGATCTGGTACTGAGTTCATCCCCGATGTTGCTACAGCGGTTACAAAGTAAAAATCTGCTCCAGCCATTTAATAATCAAATAGAAACAAGTAGAAAGTTAGTACCGGAATCCATTCGTTCAACCACCGTTGCTGTTGCCATATCGGGCTACGGCATTCTTATCAATGTGGCGCATCTGGAAGACAAAAAAGAGCCTGTGCCAACGTCATGGCAGGAATTAAGTAAGTCGCGTTATCAAGGAACGCTATTAATGAGCAGTCCTTCTCGTTCAGATACTACTCATCTGATGATTGAAGATCTCCTGCAACAACAAGGATGGAGTAGCGGTTGGAGTACACTACTGAAAATAGGCGGTAATCTCGCCACCATTTCATCACGTAGCTTCGGCGTAGCAAATAAGATCAGTACAGGACTGGGGGACGCTGGTCCGGTAATCGACAATTACGCTAACGTACTGCTTAATAATTCAACTTTACGTTTCAGCTATTTCCCCAACTCGCGCGCAGCGCCTATGTTTATTGCCATTACAGAAGGCAGTAATCATCCACAAGAGGCGGGACGTTTTATTGATTTCTTGTTGAGTCAGGAAGGCCAGCAAGCACTGAGCGATTCTGATTCAGGGAAGTATCCGGTATATCCTCTGCCCTCCGGCACTCCACTCGCTGACCAACAAATGCGGTTATTTGCATCTCCTTCGCTTGATTATCCGTTGATCATGCAACGCCAAAAGCTTGTGCAATTGTTATTTGATTATGCGATTACTTTTCGCCTTACCGAGCTTCAGAAAAGCTGGAAAGCATTATATGCCGCAGAACATCGACTTAAGCGGACATTGCCAGAGGTGCGCGCACTATTAACCGCGGTTCCCGTTACTCCGCAACAGTCTGTTAATCCTACATATCTACAGCAATTCGAACTGCAATCAGGTTTTCGTGAAGCCCAGATTATGGCATGGCAGCAGTTTTTCCTGCAGCAGCAGCAATTAGTGAATACGCAACTTGAGTCATTAAAGTGAAACAACTACATACTATCGGGACGAGCTTGCGTCTCGCCTTTGTTTTTAGTGCCGTTCTTACGCTATTCGTTAGTGTAGTTAGCCTTTATTCCTGGCATGAGCAAAATTCCCAGGTTCGCTACGCACTTGACGATTATTTCCCACGAATTCAGGCTTCATTTCTTTTTGAAGAAAATCTCACGGCATTGGTAAATGAATTCAATGAGCTACAACAGACAACCAACACCGATAGCCGCCTTCAGGTAAGAGAGCAAATTGAACAACGACTACAAAAAATTCAGTCAATTAATCCCCATCTTGATTCAGTACATCAAAGTGCGCTTAACCAACAGGTCGCCAGTAGTCGCAAATTGCTGAGTAATCTCGATAAAGCATTAAATGAACATAATAAGGAAAACGGAAAACTCGACGTTATATCGTCAAGAGTTAACTGGTTGCATGACGATTTCAATAATGAACTCAACTCCCTGACTCAGGATTTAAGTTGGCAACAATCATCATTGCTCAATCAACTCAGCCAACGGAAAGATCTTCACGAAAACCAGGGGTTGCAAAATGCACTGCAATCTATTCAAAACGAGTTGCAGCTCGTTTTCGAACTCTCACATATAGAAACTGAAATCGTCAGTACCTTAAAGGAGATGCTTAACACGCATAACAATGATACCGAGTCGTTAAGACAACATATTCAATACCTGGATTTTTTGAAGCATAGCATTGACGAAAATGTGCGGTCGTTAGCTTCTTATTCCAGCACTATTACATTACACCAGACAGTTTATTCCCTGTGGGAACTGGGTACACAGCAAAATTATCTACCCGGAACTCTGGCCGCCTGGCGGCAGGCTCAACAGACCCTTATGAATACCATCAGGGATAAAGAGCGTGTATTTACGCAAATACGCGGTCAATTAGAAACGCAACTGGGTAATAGCCATCAACAGCTACAAACTTTCAATCTGCGATTAGAAAAAATAATGCAAATTAGTGGACTACTGATTTTTGCCGCTATGGTGACGGCCTTACTGTTCGTTATTCTGGTGAATTACTTCTACATTCGGCCAAGAATGATCCGCCGTTTTCGCTTACTGAATGATGCCGTCGTCAAATTAAGTAACGGTGAACTCGATGCAGATATTCCAGTCTCCGGCAATGATGAGCTTGGTAGAATTGCCAACCTACTCCGCCAGACGATAGCGCAAATTAATCAGCAGCAACGTCAACTGGGGCAGGAAATCTGTGATCGAATCGCGACAGAAAAAAATCTGCGAACAGCACAAAGTGAATTGATCCAAACCGCCAAACTGGCCGTAGTCGGGCAGACAATGACAACACTGGCACATGAAATCAATCAACCGCTTAATGCATTATCTATGTACCTGTTCAGCGCCAATCGCGCTATAGAGCAACAAGACGCTGGTTTGGCGAAAAACTATATCGTTACGATGCGATCGCTGGTTGAGCGCATGGATAATATCGTTAAACGACTGCGAAACTTCGCCCGCCGCCGCGATGGTGAACTCGTAGGTGGAGCAATTAATTTACAGCAGGTAATTTATTCATCCTGGGAGCTTCTGGCATTGAAACATCGGCCACTGAAAGCATCTCTTCACTACCCGGATAATTTTCCTGCCGTTTATGGCGACGATGTTTTGATTCAACAAGTTTTAGTTAATTTATTTACGAATGCCCTGGAAGCCAGTCAGGAAAAACCGCCCACAATAACCATTAACTTTGAAGAAGAAGACACCACGTTAACGCTCTATATTGCTGATAATGGAAAAGGCTGGCCAGTGCTTCTGGCTGATCGACTATTAACACCGTTTACGACTGACAAAGCTGTAGGTTTAGGTATTGGTCTTTCGATTAGTCATTCTATTATGCGTCAGTGCCAGGGAGAGCTATATATCGCGTCTACCCTCGACCGCCATGCGTTGGTTATTCTATGTTTCAGGAAACTTTAAGCATGACAGATACAACTCCAACAATACTGCTCATTGATGACGACAATGATGTTCTGCAAGCCTACAGTTCTCTCTTACAGCAAGAGGGTTATGCCGTATGTACCTGTAGCAATCCTTCAGAAGCGCTGCAATTGCTGCAAGATACCTGGGAAGGAATCGTGGTATGCGACGTTTGTATGCCGGATATTTCAGGCATTATGCTGCTGGAAAAAATAATGCTGATTGATCCTAATCTTCCCATTCTGATGATCACCGGCCACGGCGATGTCCCAATGGCCGTTGAAGCGGTAAAAAAAGGAGCGTGGGATTTCCTGCAAAAACCGATCAATCCGGAACAATTTTTATCGCTTATCGAAAAAGCGCTGGCAGAGCGTGAAGATTATCTGGAACAAAAAAAATGGCGACGAGCGCAATTTAATCGGCACTTAATTGGTAACAGTGGCTGGGTTCGTCAGACGCGTCAGCAGCTTGAAACTCTGGCAGAAACCGATCTTCCCGTCTGTTTTTACGGCGAACCTGGAACCGGCAGAACATTAGCCGCCCATTATCTTCACCAATTTAGTTCTCGCAAGGAAAGGCCTTTAATTGAACGCATACTCAGCGCTAATAGTCAGCAACCGCTGGAAAAATGGGTGGAAGAAGCCAAAGGTGGCACGCTGTTATTAAAAGAACTTGAATATTTAACGCAAGAAAATCAGCGTCTCTTGATTCAACTCCAGGAACGCCCACAGGATCGATCGTTTCGTCTGATTGTTGTTAATCAAAGCCCTCTGGCTGCACTTGCCGCCACACAAAAAATTATTCCCGCATTGTATTTTCTTTTTTCACTTACCCACATCGAATGCCCACCGCTAAGTCAACGCCCGGGGGATATTGAGCCTATTTTTCACCATTATCTGACTCTCACCTGTAAACGATTAAACCGCCAACAACCGCTGCTGGGAAAAACGTTTTATAAACGACTGATGGCGCGAACCTGGCCCGGTAATATCATTGAATTAATAAATGCAGCAGAATTGGTGGCTGTGGGTGTTTTAATGCTGGACGATTCAGTCAGTTTGCAGATGATGGATGCTGATCCAACACCACTTGATGAACGTGTTGAAAGCTATGAAAGACAAATAATTATTGATGCACTCAACTTCTTCCAGGGACGTATCAACGACGTTGCCGATTACTTTCAGATCCCCAGAAAAAAGCTGTATTTGCGCATGAAAAAATACGGTATTGATAAAATGGATTTTCGCGATGTAAAGGAAAGATAACAATCCAATACGTTATCCTGCTAATGAAAGTTTTCAGGCACAAAAAAAGCGCCGTTCGGCGCTTTTTTCGGAAATCCGGTCTTATTTGCTGCCCGGGATGTTGAAACGCTTGTTGAAGCGGTCAACACGGCCACCGGTAGCAACATCACGCTGTTTGCCAGTGAAGAACGGGTGGCACTTGCTGCACACGTCGAGGTTCAGATCATGACCAACGGTGGAGCGGATTTTCATTACGTTACCGCAAGAGCAGCTAGCAGTAATTTCTTCGTATTTCGGGTGAATATCTTTTTTCATGGGAAAACCTCGGTTTAAGGCCGCGTCGCTCTTCCAGCCCTAACGCCAGACACCACGCGATGTTTAAAGTATAGTTTCAATACGATCATTTCGTATCAAAGGCGCCGAATCATACAGAAATTAACCAGCGTATGCAAACTGATCCGCACTCCTCTACCGCAATGTGTATACTGTTCCACCGAATTTCAAGTCAGGATGATGCTATGCCCGTTGCCCACGTTGCCTTGCCCGTTCCGCTTCCCCGCACCTTTGACTATCTCCTGCCAGAAGGCATGACTGTTAAAGCCGGGTGTCGCGTGCGCGTGCCGTTTGGCAAACAGCAGGAGCGCATCGGGATTGTCGTGTCAGTTACCGACGTCAGCGAGTTGCCGCTCAACGAACTGAAAACCGTAGTAGAAGTGCTGGACAGTGAACCCGTTTTTTCCAGTTCCGTTTGGCGCTTACTGCTTTGGGCGGCGGATTACTATCATCATCCAATTGGCGATGTATTGTTTCATGCCTTGCCGATTTTATTGCGCCAGGGGCGGCCTGCGGCGAACGCGCCCATGTGGTACTGGTTTGCTACCGAACAAGGTCAGGCGGTGGATATCAACAGCCTGAAACGTTCGCCTAAGCAACAACAGGCGCTGGCGGCGTTGCGACAAGGGAAAATCTGGCGTGACCAGGTAGCGGAACTTGAATTCAACGATGCCGCACTACAGGCGCTGCGCAAAAAAGGTCTTTGCGAGCTGGCAAGCGAAACGCCGGAATTTAGCGACTGGCGAACGAACTATGCTGTTACTGGCGAACGTCTACGGCTGAATACCGAACAAGCCACCGCCGTTGGCGCAATTCATAGCGCGGCGGATACTTTTTCTGCCTGGCTGCTGGCGGGCGTTACCGGTTCCGGTAAAACAGAGGTTTATTTGAGCGTGCTGGAAAACGTGCTCGCTCAGGGCAAGCAGGCGCTGGTGATGGTGCCGGAAATCGGCCTGACACCCCAGACGATCGCCCGTTTTCGTGAACGGTTTAATGCGCCAGTGGAAGTTCTGCATTCCGGCCTGAATGACAGTGAGCGCCTTTCGGCCTGGCTGAAAGCGAAAAATGGCGAGGCGGCGATTGTGATTGGCACCCGTTCCGCACTGTTTACACCGTTTAAAAATCTCGGTGTGATTGTTATCGATGAAGAGCACGATAGTTCCTACAAGCAGCAGGAAGGCTGGCGCTATCATGCCCGCGACCTGGCGGTATATCGCGCGCACAGCGAGAAAATCCCGATAATTCTCGGTTCGGCAACACCCGCGCTGGAAACGTTATGCAACGTGCAGCAGAAAAAATACCGCCTGCTGCGTCTGACACGTCGGGCGGGTAATGCGCGTCCGGCAATTCAACATGTACTGGATTTAAAAGGTCAGAAGGTGCAGGCGGGGCTGGCTCCGGCGTTAATCACCCGTATGCGCCAGCATTTGCAGGCCGATAACCAGGTCATTCTCTTTCTTAACCGCCGTGGTTTTGCGCCTGCACTGCTGTGCCACGACTGCGGCTGGATTGCCGAATGTCCACGTTGCGATCACTACTACACGTTGCATCAGGCGCAGCAGCATTTGCGCTGCCATCATTGCGACAGTCAGCGTCCAGTACCGCGCCAGTGTCCGTCCTGCGGCTCTACCCATCTGGTGCCGGTGGGTCTGGGAACAGAACAACTTGAACAGACGTTAGCGCCGCTTTTCCCTGGTGTAGCCATTTCACGTATCGACCGCGATACCACCAGCCGTAAAGGCGCGCTGGAGCAGCAACTGGCAGAAGTACATCGCGGCGGCGCGCGAATTTTGATTGGCACGCAAATGCTGGCGAAAGGTCACCATTTCCCGGATGTAACGCTGGTTGCATTACTGGACGTGGACGGCGCGCTGTTTTCTGCCGATTTTCGCTCGGCGGAGCGTTTTGCCCAGCTATACACCCAGGTGGCAGGCCGTGCCGGACGCGCAGGTAAACAAGGCGAAGTGGTGCTGCAAACGCACCATCCGGAACATCCTCTCTTACAAACCTTGCTGTATAAAGGTTATGACGCTTTTGCGGAACAGGCGTTGGCCGAGCGGCGAATGATGCAACTGCCGCCGTGGACCAGCCATGTGATTGTGCGCGCGGAGGATCATAACAATCAGCACGCGCCGCTGTTCCTGCAACAGTTGCGTAATCTGCTTCTCTCCAGCCCATTGGCGGATGACAAATTGTGGGTTCTCGGCCCGGTTCCGGCGCTGGCGCCTAAACGCGGCGGTCGCTGGCGCTGGCAAATCTTGTTGCAGCACCCTTCCCGCGTGCGTTTACAACACATCATCAATGGCACACTGGCGCTTATCAATACCATACCGGATTCACGCAAAGTGAAATGGGTGCTGGATGTTGATCCCATTGAGGGGTAAACCACTCACGATGCGAGGCGGATCGAAAAATTAAATATTCATCACACTTTTCATGAAAATTCTGTAACCGTTTTCACGCACTATCTGCTAAAAATGTTGCCGATATGAAGTAAACATGGATGTAGTACGCCTGACGTGCCAGGCGAGGAGTGAGTGTGAAAGCGAAGAAGCAGGAAACTGCCGCAACAATGAAAGACGTTGCCCTGAAGGCAAAAGTCTCTACAGCGACCGTCTCCCGAGCATTAATGAATCCAGATAAAGTCTCCCAGGCCACCCGTAATCGGGTTGAAAAAGCGGCCCGGGAAGTGGGTTATTTTCCGCAGCCAATGGGGCGTAACGCTAAGCGTAATGAATCCCGAACGATTCTGGTGATTGTCCCGGATATCTGCGACCCCTTCTTTAGCGAAATTATTCGCGGTATCGAAGTCACGGCGGCAAGTCATGGATATCTGGTACTGATTGGCGACTGCGCACACCAAAATCAGCAGGAAAAGACCTTTATCGACTTGATCATCACCAAACAAATTGATGGCATGTTGCTGCTGGGTTCAAGGCTGCCGTTTGATGCAAGCATAGAGGAACAACGTAATCTGCCGCCGATGGTGATGGCGAACGAATTCGCACCAGAGCTGGAACTGCCTACGGTTCATATCGACAACCTGACCGCTGCCTTTGATGCCGTAAATTATCTGTATGAACAAGGGCATAAACTGATTGGCTGTATTGCCGGCCCCGAAGAGATGCCATTGTGTCACTACCGTCTACAAGGCTACGTGCAGGCACTGCGTCGCTGCGGCATTATGGTTGATCCGCAATATATCGCCCGGGGCGACTTCACCTTCGAAGCCGGAAGTAAAGCCATGCAACAGCTGCTCGACCTTCCGCAACCGCCAACTGCCGTCTTCTGTCATAGCGATGTCATGGCGCTCGGCGCACTTTCTCAGGCGAAACGCCAGGGGCTGAAAGTCCCTGACGACCTTTCCATAATCGGTTTTGACAACATCGACCTGACACAATTTTGCGATCCGCCGCTGACAACCATTGCACAGCCGCGCTACGAAATTGGTCGGGAAGCTATGCTGTTACTGCTTGATCAAATGCAGGGGCAAACGGTCGGAAGCGGCTCACGTTTAATGGACTGCGAGCTTATTATCCGGGGATCGACGCGCACGTTATCTTAAAGTAAACCTTTAAGGCTTCCGTGACTGGTCAAAGGCCCGCCGCTTAAGTAACATGGCGGGCTGACGAACGAATAAATACAGCGAAACGATAGTGGCACAACGAGATTATGTACGCCGCAGCCAACCGGCACCTTCGCGGCGAAAAAAGAGCACCTCACGGAAAAAGCAACGAAATATGCCTGCGGTTTCTCCCGCAATGGTCGCTATTGCTGCAGCCGTTCTTGTGACCTTTATCGGGGGTCTGTACTTCATTACGCACCACAAGAAAGAAGAGTCTGAGACGCTGCAAAGCCAGAAAGTGACCGGAAACGGACTACCTCCGAAACCGGAAGAACGTTGGCGCTATATTAAAGAGCTGGAAAGTCGCCAGCCGGGCGTGCGTGCGCCAACAGAACCGTCTGCTGGCGGCGAAGTGAAAACGCCGGATCAGCTGACTCCGGAGCAGCGCCAGCTTCTTGAACAAATGCAGGCTGATATGCGTCAGCAACCAACGCAGCTCGCCGAAGTCCCGTGGAATGAGCAGACACCGGCACAGCGCCAGCAAACGCTGCAACGCCAGCGTCAGGCGCAGCAGTTAGCGGAACAGCAACGCCTGGCTCAGCAGTCGCGTACGACCGAGCAAAGCTGGCAGCAACAGACGCGTACGTCGCAAGCCGCGCCGGTACAAGCGCAACCGCGCCAGTCTAAACCGGCTTCTACCCAGCAACCGTACCAGGATCTGCTGCAAACGCCTGCGCATACAACCTCGCAGCCGAAGCCACAGCAGGCCGCACCAGTAGCACGCGCGGCTGAAGCGCCGAAACCAACAGCGGAGAAGAAAGATGAACGTCGCTGGATGGTTCAGTGCGGTTCATTTAAAGGTGCTGAACAGGCTGAGACTGTACGTGCGCAGTTGGCTTTCGAAGGCTTTGACTCGAAAATTACCACCAACAATGGCTGGAATCGTGTGGTCATCGGGCCGGTGAAAGGCAAAGAGAACGCTGACAACACCCTCAATCGTTTGAAGATGGCAGGCCATACAAACTGCATTCGGCTCGCCACCGGGGGTTGAAACCCTCAAAATCTCCCCCATCTATACTTGCATTATGCCCCGCACAATTGTGCGGGGCTTGAATTCTGTATTCCTAACCAAGGGGTCTGCTCGTGACAACTATAGTAAGCGTACGCCGTAATGGCCACGTAGTAATCGCCGGTGATGGTCAGGCCACACTGGGTAACACCGTAATGAAAGGCAACGTTAAAAAAGTTCGCCGCCTGTATAACGATAAAGTAATCGCAGGCTTTGCCGGCGGCACGGCGGATGCCTTCACGCTGTTCGAACTGTTTGAACGTAAACTGGAAATGCATCAGGGCCATCTGGTTAAAGCGGCAGTTGAGCTGGCAAAAGACTGGCGTACCGATCGCATGTTGCGCAAACTTGAAGCACTGCTGGCGGTCGCGGACGAAACTGCATCGCTGATCATCACCGGTAACGGTGACGTGGTGCAGCCAGAAAACGATCTTATTGCTATCGGCTCCGGCGGCCCTTACGCCCAGGCTGCGGCACGCGCTCTGTTAGAAAACACAGAACTTAGCGCCCGTGAAATTGCTGAAAAGGCGTTGGATATTGCAGGCGATATTTGCATCTATACCAACCATTTCCATACCATCGAAGAATTAAGCTACAAAGCGTAAGGATCTCCCATGTCTGAAATGACCCCACGCGAAATCGTCAGCGAACTTGATAAGCACATCATCGGCCAGGATAACGCTAAGCGTTCCGTGGCGATTGCACTGCGTAACCGCTGGCGCCGCATGCAGCTCAACGAAGAGTTGCGCCATGAAGTAACCCCGAAAAACATTCTGATGATCGGCCCGACCGGCGTCGGTAAAACTGAAATCGCCCGTCGTCTGGCTAAGCTGGCGAACGCGCCGTTCATCAAAGTTGAAGCAACCAAATTCACCGAAGTCGGTTATGTAGGTAAAGAAGTCGATTCTATTATTCGCGACCTGACCGATGCCGCAGTGAAAATGGTACGTGTACAAGCTATCGAGAAAAACCGTTATCGCGCTGAAGAATTGGCAGAAGAACGTATTCTCGACGTGCTGATCCCACCGGCTAAAAACAACTGGGGACAGACCGAACAGCAGCAGGAACCTTCCGCTGCCCGTCAGGCATTCCGCAAAAAACTGCGTGAAGGCCAACTCGATGACAAAGAAATCGAGATCGATCTTGCCGCAGCACCGATGGGCGTTGAAATTATGGCGCCTCCGGGAATGGAAGAGATGACCAGTCAGTTGCAGTCTATGTTCCAGAACCTGGGCGGTCAGAAGCAAAAAGCGCGTAAGCTGAAAATCAAAGACGCCATGAAGCTGCTGATTGAAGAAGAAGCGGCGAAACTGGTAAATCCGGAAGAATTGAAGCAAGACGCTATCGACGCCGTAGAACAGCACGGGATCGTGTTCATCGACGAAATCGACAAAATCTGTAAGCGCGGCGAATCCTCCGGCCCGGATGTTTCTCGTGAAGGCGTTCAGCGTGACCTGCTGCCGCTGGTAGAAGGTTGTACTGTTTCCACCAAACACGGGATGGTCAAAACAGACCACATTCTGTTCATCGCTTCTGGCGCATTCCAGGTTGCGAAACCGTCTGACCTGATCCCAGAACTGCAAGGTCGTCTGCCGATCCGCGTTGAGCTGCAGGCCCTGACCACCAGCGACTTTGAGCGTATTCTGACCGAGCCGAATGCCTCTATCACCGTGCAGTACAAAGCACTGATGGCGACCGAAGGCGTGAATATTGAGTTCACCGACTCCGGTATCAAACGCATTGCAGAAGCGGCATGGCAGGTAAACGAATCTACCGAAAACATCGGTGCGCGTCGTTTACATACCGTTCTGGAGCGTTTGATGGAAGAGATTTCCTACGACGCCAGCGATTTAAGCGGTCAAACCATCACTATTGACGCAGATTATGTGAGCAAACATCTGGATGCGTTGGTGGCAGATGAAGATCTGAGCCGTTTTATCCTATAATCGCGTTCAATCATTTTCATCATTGTTTGATGGGGCTGAAAGGCCCCATTTTTATTGGCGCGTATTATGACTGAACAACAAATTAGCCGAACTCAGGCGTGGCTGGAAAGTTTACGACCTAAAACCCTCCCCCTCGCCTTTGCTGCAATTATCGTCGGGACGGCGCTGGCATGGTGGCAAGGTCACTTCGATCCGCTGGTCGCTCTGCTGGCACTCATTACCGCCGGGCTATTACAGATCCTCTCTAACCTCGCCAATGACTACGGTGATGCCGTCAAAGGTAGCGACAAACCTGACCGTATTGGACCGCTGCGCGGCATGCAAAAAGGGGTCATTACCCAGCAAGAGATGAAACGGGCGCTCATTATTACCGTCGTGCTCATTTGCCTCTCTGGACTGGCGCTGGTCGCGGTGGCGTGTCATAACCTGGCTGATTTTGTCGGCTTCCTGATTCTTGGTGGGTTATCAATTATCGCCGCTATCACCTATACCGTGGGCAATCGCCCTTATGGTTATATCGGCCTGGGTGATATTTCCGTACTGGTTTTCTTTGGCTGGTTGAGCGTAATGGGCAGCTGGTATTTGCAGGCGCATACGCTGATTCCGGCGCTGATCCTTCCGGCAACGGCCTGTGGTCTGCTGGCAACGGCGGTGCTTAACATTAACAATCTGCGCGATATCAATAGCGACCGCGAGAATGGCAAAAACACACTGGTAGTGCGCTTAGGTGAAGTGAACGCCCGTCGTTACCATGCTTGCCTGCTGATGGGCTCGCTGGTGTGTCTGGCGCTGTTTAATCTCTTTTCACTGCATAGCCTGTGGGGTTGGCTGTTCCTGCTGGCAGCACCGTTGCTGGTGAAGCAAGCCCGTTATGTGATGCATGAAATGGACCCGGTGGCGATGCGTCCGATGCTGGAACGCACCGTCAAAGGAGCATTACTAACTAACCTGCTGTTTGTTTTGGGAATATTCTTAAGCCAGTTGGCTACATAACTGACAAATATCAATTAACAATTGATGATTTTGCCAACAACCCACATAGCGCGATATACTGAAAATTCTCGCAGCAACTGAATGTTAAGCCTATGAAATACGATACTTCCGAGCTTTGTGACATCTATCAAGAAGATGTCAACGTCGTGGAACCGCTGTTCTCCAACTTTGGTGGACGGGCGTCGTTTGGCGGACAAATCATCACGGTAAAATGTTTCGAGGACAACGGGTTGCTGTACGATCTGCTCGAACAGAATGGCCGTGGTCGTGTCCTTGTCGTCGATGGCGGTGGTTCTGTTCGTCGCGCACTGGTCGATGCTGAACTGGCACGTCTGGCAGTACAAAATGAATGGGAAGGTCTGGTCATTTACGGCGCGGTGCGTCAGGTAGATGATCTGGAAGAGCTGGACATCGGCATCCAGGCGATGGCCGCAATTCCGGTCGGTGCCGCTGGCGAAGGCATTGGCGAAAGCGATGTCCGCGTCAATTTTGGCGGCGTCACTTTCTTCTCCGGCGACCATCTCTATGCCGACAATACCGGGATTATTCTTTCTGAAGATCCGCTGGATATTGAATAAGTATCTGCCATGCGTTAAAAGGGGAATTAAATTCCCCTTTTTTATACATGGACGTATTCATGCAGAATATTATTCTTTTAATTATATATTTATTTCTTATAGCCGTTAACCATTTCCGCTACAAATTCCTTTTATCTGGCAACACCGGTGAAATGATTTTATATTTTGCTAACGTGTTTTTTAACCCACTTGCCCTATCATTTATTACCGCCACAATCATCTGTATAACGATAAAAAAAAGAAGCAGCCGCAGCTTTATTCGCGGCACTTGTTGGTTAATGGGATTATTTCTTATCTATAGCAGCTATACGGTGTGGGAACGGCACAGCACATGGGATTATACTTTCCCGGGGCCAGGTATCACCGTCACGGTTCCGAGCAAACAGTGGGTTGCCAATATAGTAAAACAAGGACCAACCCTGGTGACTCGGGATGCCCATGCTATTTTAGCTATTGTTGCCTTCTCACAAAATGAACTCGGTGTACATTCAATCGAGGAACTTACCAAGACTCAAAACGGAACTGCAGAAATGCATGTTTGTGATGTTCAGGGATTTACCTGCGCTTATCAGGAAGGAGTGCAAACAATGAGTGATGGCAAAGTAAGACATGCTATTTTCATGACTCTACTGGATAACACTAATTTGATACAACTGGTCGCAGCCATCGACCCAGATTATTTGGACGAATATCAAGAAGAAGTAATGAAAATGATGCTTTCTGCCCGTCAATGATCTGATTGATATATTATTGATACGAGATGCATTATCTTATTAATACTATGGATATTAGTTGTTTTTCTTAGTCACCTTCAGCACAGCAATCTGTGGTCCGGGGTCCCTGGCATGGCTGGAAAATATATCAGTTCAGTCTTTCTGGGGTCACTATTACGTCCCGTGCTTGTGTCAGGTCTTTTATGCGCATTCGCTCAAAAAACACTGAAGTAAAAAATAAGGCGCCTTGCGGCGCCTCTGCGTGGAAGAGATTAAACCTCTTCCATACGACCCAGCAGGGCCTGCAGACGTTCCTGCCAGCCGTTCTGCTGTTCTTTCAGATGGTTGTTCTCACGCTCCAGCTCTTCGCGCTGATGCTGGGCATTTTGAACTTCCTGCGACAGTGAGTTGTTTTTTTCTTTCAGCTCTTCGATTTCCATCTGCAACAGAGTGATGGTATCAATCGCCTGCTGTACTTTTGCTTCCAGTTTCTCAAACACTTCTAATGACATTGTCATACCTCTCCTGAATTGCAAGGCGTTGATGGATAAAAATCCTCGTCCCGATTACCGGTGACGCCTTAATAAATACGAGCGCATTTTAGTTAGCTCCGATTGTATGAAGCCGCGCCATCGCTGTCCAGCGGCACGCCTTGTAGATTACGGTTTGCCACACTTTTCATCCTTCTCCTGGTGACATAATCCACACCAATCGAAAATGTTAATAAAATTGTTACATTAATGTTCTAACAAACATACATCATGTATAGACAGATGAAAAAAATAGCGCGATAACGCTCATTTTATGACGAAGCACACACATTTTAAGTTCGATATTTCTCGTTTTCGCTCGTTAACGATAAGTTTACAGCATGCCTACAAGCATCGTGGAGGTCCGTGACTTTCACGCATACAACAAACATTAACTCTTCAGGATCCGATTATGAGTCAAACATCAACCTTGAAAGGCCAGTGCATCGCTGAATTCCTCGGTACCGGGTTGTTGATTTTTTTCGGTGTCGGTTGCGTTGCTGCACTTAAAGTCGCTGGCGCGTCTTTTGGTCAGTGGGAAATCAGTGTTATTTGGGGACTGGGGGTGGCGATGGCCATCTATCTAACCGCAGGGGTTTCCGGCGCACATCTTAATCCAGCTGTCACCATTGCGCTGTGGCTGTTTGCCTGTTTCGACAAGCGCAAGGTTATTCCTTATATCGTTTCACAAGTCGCCGGAGCTTTCTGCGCTGCGGCATTAGTTTACGGGCTTTACTACAATTTATTCTTCGACTTCGAGCAGACCCATCATATTGTTCGCGGAAGCGTTGAAAGTGTTGATCTGGCGGGTACTTTCTCTACTTATCCTAACCCTCATATCAATTTTGTGCAGGCCTTCGCAGTTGAGATGGTGATTACCGCTATTCTGATGGGGCTGATCCTGGCGTTAACGGACGATGGTAACGGCGTACCGCGCGGCCCTTTGGCTCCCTTGCTGATTGGTCTACTGATTGCGGTCATTGGCGCATCTATGGGTCCATTAACGGGCTTTGCCATGAACCCAGCACGTGATATCGGTCCGAAAGCCTTTGCCTGGCTGGCGGGCTGGGGCAATGTCGCCTTTACCGGCGGCAGAGACATTCCTTACTTCCTGGTGCCGCTTTTTGGCCCTATCGTTGGCGCGATTGTTGGTGCATTCGCCTACCGCAAACTGATTGGCCGCCATTTGCCTTGCGATATCTGTGTTGTGGAAGAAAAGGAGATCACAACTCCTTCAGAACAAAAAGCTTCGCTGTAATGTGACTACGGGACAATTAAACATGACTGAAAAAAAATATATCGTTGCGCTCGACCAGGGCACCACCAGCTCCCGCGCAGTCGTGATGGATCACGATGCCAATATCATTAGCGTGTCACAGCGCGAATTTGAGCAAATTTACCCAAAACCAGGCTGGGTAGAACACGACCCGATGGAAATCTGGGCCACCCAAAGCTCCACACTGGTAGAAGTGCTGGCGAAAGCAGATATTAATTCCGATCAAATTGCAGCTATCGGTATTACGAACCAGCGTGAAACCACCATCGTCTGGGAAAAAGAAACCGGCAAGCCTATCTATAACGCTATTGTCTGGCAGTGCCGTCGTACCGCCGAGATCTGTGAGCATCTCAAGCGTGACGGCATGGAAGAGTACATTCGTAACAACACCGGTCTGGTGATTGACCCGTACTTCTCTGGCACCAAAGTGAAGTGGATCCTCGACCATGTGGAAGGTTCCCGCGAGCGTGCACGCCGTGGTGAACTGCTGTTTGGTACGGTTGATACCTGGCTTATCTGGAAAATGACTCAGGGCCGCGTTCACGTCACTGATTACACTAATGCGTCTCGTACCATGTTATTCAACATCCATACTCTGGACTGGGACGACAAAATGCTCGACGCGCTGGATATCCCGCGTGAGATGCTGCCAGAAGTACGTCGTTCTTCCGAAGTGTACGGTCAGACCAACATTGGCGGCAAAGGCGGCACGCGTATTCCGATCGCCGGGATTGCGGGCGACCAGCAGGCGGCACTCTTCGGCCAGTTGTGCGTGAAAGAAGGGATGGCGAAGAATACCTACGGTACCGGCTGCTTTATGCTGATGAACACCGGCGAGAAAGCAGTGAAATCAGAAAACGGTCTGCTGACCACCATCGCCTGTGGCCCGAGCGGAGAAGTAAACTACGCGCTGGAAGGTGCGGTATTTATGGCGGGCGCCTCCATTCAGTGGCTACGCGATGAAATGAAGTTGATTAACGACGCCTACGATTCCGAATACTTTGCAACTAAAGTACAAAACACCAACGGTGTGTATGTCGTTCCGGCGTTTACCGGATTGGGTGCGCCCTACTGGGATCCGTATGCGCGCGGGGCCATTTTCGGCTTAACTCGTGGGGTGAACGCCAACCACATCATCCGTGCGACGCTGGAGTCTATTGCCTATCAGACGCGTGACGTGCTGGAAGCAATGCAGGCCGACTCAGGCATTCGTCTGCACGCCCTGCGCGTGGACGGTGGCGCGGTGGCAAATAACTTCCTGATGCAGTTCCAGTCCGATATTCTCGGCACGCGCGTTGAGCGCCCGGAAGTTCGCGAAGTGACTGCGTTGGGTGCGGCCTATCTTGCTGGTCTGGCGGTTGGCTTCTGGCAGAATCTCGACGAGCTGCAAGAGAAAGCGGTGATTGAACGCGAGTTCCGTCCTGGCATCGAAACCACTGAGCGTAATTACCGTTACGCTGGCTGGAAAAAAGCGGTCAAACGCGCGATGGCCTGGGAAGAACACGACGAGTAATGTCAGGCACCTGAACCGATTGCCTGATGCTGATCGCCTGATGCGACGCTTACGCGTCTTATCAGGCCTACGAGCCGGATACATATCCGGCATCACACAGACTCTGAAACCGTGCGGGGGCAACCCCCGCACACATCAATAATCCGCTCCCTCCCCTGTGCTACACTTCGCGCCATTCCTTACTGCTTAGAGTTTGCTATGAGACGAGAACTTGCCATCGAATTTTCCCGCGTCACTGAATCTGCGGCGCTGGCTGGCTACAAATGGTTAGGACGCGGCGATAAAAATACCGCTGACGGCGCAGCGGTTAACGCCATGCGCATTATGCTCAACCAGGTCAACATTGACGGCACCATCGTCATTGGTGAAGGTGAAATCGACGAAGCACCGATGCTCTACATTGGTGAAAAAGTCGGTACTGGTCGCGGTGATGCAGTGGATATTGCTGTTGATCCGATTGAAGGCACGCGCATGACGGCGATGGGCCAGGCTAACGCGCTGGCGGTGCTGGCTGTAGGCGATAAAGGCTGCTTCCTCAACGCGCCAGATATGTATATGGAAAAGCTGATCGTCGGACCGGGAGCTAAGGGCGCCATTGACCTGAATCTGCCGTTGGCGGATAACCTGCGCAATGTTGCCGCTGCGCTCGGCAAACCATTGAGCGAACTGACAGTAACGATTCTGGCGAAACCGCGCCACGATGCCGTTATCGCAGAAATGCAGCAACTCGGCGTGCGCGTGTTTGCGATTCCGGATGGTGACGTTGCGGCCTCAATTCTCACCTGTATGCCAGACAGCGAAGTTGACGTGCTTTACGGCATTGGCGGCGCGCCGGAAGGCGTGGTTTCTGCGGCGGTGATTCGGGCGTTAGATGGCGATATGAATGGCCGTCTGCTGGCGCGTCATGATGTCAAAGGCGACAACGCAGAAAATCGCCGCATTGGTGAACAGGAACTGGCACGCTGCAAAGCAATGGGCATCGAAGCGGGTAAAGTGTTGCGTCTGGGCGATATGGCGCGCAGCGATAACGTCATCTTTTCCGCAACCGGTATCACTAAGGGCGATCTACTGGAAGGTATTAGCCGCAAAGGCAATATCGCCACTACCGAAACGCTGCTGATCCGTGGTAAATCCCGCACTATTCGTCGCATTCAGTCGATTCACTATCTGGATCGTAAAGACCCGGATATGCAGGTGCACATTCTCTGAGTGATTTGATCGATTGAGCCTTCCAGTCCTTCGGGACTGGAATTTTTTTGTTCGGAGAACGAAGATAAGGCAAGTCAATCAAAACAGGAGAAAAACATGGCTGATTGGGTAACAGGCAAAGTCACTAAAGTGCAGAACTGGACCGACGCCCTGTTTAGTCTCACCGTTCACGCTCCCGTGCTTCCGTTTACCGCCGGGCAATTCACTAAACTTGGCCTTGAAATTGACGGCGAACGCGTCCAGCGCGCTTACTCCTACGTTAACTCGCCCGATAATCCCGATCTGGAGTTTTACCTGGTCACCGTTCCCGATGGCAAATTAAGCCCGCGACTGGCGGCGCTAAAACCGGGTGACGAAGTGCAAGTGGTCAGCGAGGCGGCTGGCTTCTTTGTGCTGGATGAAGTGCCGGACTGCGAAACACTGTGGATGCTGGCAACCGGTACAGCGATTGGCCCTTATTTATCAATTCTGCAATTGGGCAAAGATTTAGATCGCTTCAAAAACCTGGTGCTGGTTCACGCCGCACGATATGCCGCCGACTTAAGCTATCTGCCGCTGATGCAAGAACTGGAAAAACGCTACGAAGGGAAACTGCGCATTCAGACGGTGGTCAGTCGGGAAACGGCTGCGGGTTCGCTCACCGGGCGAATACCGGCGTTAATTGAAAGCGGTGAACTGGAAAACGCGGTTGGCCTGGCAATGGATAAAGAAACCAGTCACGTGATGCTGTGTGGTAATCCGCAAATGGTGCGCGATACGCAACAGCTGCTAAAAGAAACCCGGCAGATGACGAAACATTTACGTCGTCGACCGGGCCACATGACAGCGGAGCATTACTGGTAAGCGGTTACTTATCGATAAACGGCACGATGAGCAGGTCCGCATTCAACTTATTGATCATCCCGCGGTATGCTGGCATCAAACGGTTGATAAATGAGTGGTGATGCCCACAGACAAGGAGGTCGCACTGCTCTTGTTGCAGAATTTCAAGCAGTGTTTCCGGCATTTCTCCGCGTTCAATACGCAGTTTGGTCTTCGGCCACTGAATATTTTTCGTCAGTTTATACAGCTTGTTATCTGACTTATCTTTCAATAGTTGAAGAATATCTTCTGTTGCAGGGAAGTAAATGCCCGGATACAACTCGCTTAAGCCATCATCAATATGAATCAATGTCAGGTGAGCGTCATTATGCCTGGCGAGATCCAGGGCTTTGTTCACCAGTAAGGCATCTTCTTCATTTCCGGAAATTGCCACGCCAATGTGTTTATAAGCCATGTTTAACTCCTTCCAAAGCGACTCCATCAAGCTAACGAACGCAGGGATAACTCAAAAATAATCATCTCGGCCTGGCATGAGAAGGTGAAGGCCGCATCAAGCTCAACTTGCCCCTCCAGATCCTTAATCTTATAGGCCACACTGGCCCCTTCATCCGCAGAGGATGCAGTGGCGGCAAGCTCTTTCAGTTTGGTCATAAAGGACTCTGCTTCTTCGCGGGTGGCAAAAAAGCGCGAAAACTTACTGGTACAGTTGTCGTTATCAATCACCGTACCGATATCAATCGCACATCCTTTAGTACTGCATTTATCTACGACATCTTTCATAGGGCACCTCTGTATATTCGCCTCTCTGTCGATTACGACTTAAGAATAATGCGCCGTTAAGAGAAGAACAAACAAGTAATGATCTTATGGATTACCATTTTTTTTGATATTGCTTAAGGTGAGGAAATGAGGAGGATTTTCCGGGCATTGTCATTTCCAGCGTGGAAATAACGATCCCGGAAAAAAATAGCAATAAAAGATATATTAAAGGTTAATTACTTGATTTATTGTCAGCTTTATACTTCACATCCAGAGTATCTTTGCCAAATTTATTTTCGCCCTGCGTACCGACAAATGCGCCAAGATCAATAAGCATCATCACCAGAATCAACGTCGGGACAAAACGCCCCACCGTCCATTGCCAGACGCCCGGTAAAATCGCCCAGTTACCCGCCAGCAGCATCCACGCTACAATCATTAAAAATGCCCATGCGCCGGAACGCCCGCGATCGTGCAGTCGTTTGACCGTTACTGCCGCTGTCGGCCAAAGTAAGCACACCAGGCAAAACGCGGCGGTCTGGATATCGAGTAAGTTTTTACCTGCCAGTGAGAAAAGCACCAGCATGCCAACGAACCAGAGGCCAATCCAAATCCAGAAATCACGGCGCCCAATACGCCCTTTAAACGAGAATAACCATTGCTGTATGGTCATGTAAGTTCCTTGATGGTTGTCTTTTCCAGGATTCTACCCTTTTGACAAGGGAGACAGATATCGTTTTAATCGGAGCCAGTCATAACAAAAGGTACTGTCGATGAAGCCAGGGTTTACGCTGTTTTTTCTCTTATGTTCTGCATCAGCCGTTAGCACAACGGTGCATGCACAAACACCAGGTACGGCGACCACTGCGCCCTATCTGCTTGCTGGCGCCCCTACCTTCGATCTCTCCATCAGCCAGTTTCGAGAAAACTTTAACAGCCAGAACCCCAACCTGCCACTGAACGAGTTTCGCGCCATCGACAGCAGCCCCGACAAAGCCAATCTGACTCGCGCCGCCAGTAAAATTAACGAGAACTTGTATGCCTCTACGGCGCTGGAGCGTGGCACTTTAAAAATCAAAAGCATTCAAATTACCTGGCTACCAATCCAGGGACCAGAGCAAAAAGCCGCCAAAGCAAAAGCTCATGAATACATGGCGGCGGTGATCCGCACACTCACCCCGCTGATGACCAAAACACAAAGCCAGAAAAAGCTACAGTCGCTCCTTACTGCGGGGAAAAACAAACGTTATTACACAGAGACAGAAGGCGCACTGCGCTATGTTGTCGCGGACAACGGCGAAAAGGGACTGACCTTCGCTGTTGAACCGATTAAGCTGGCGCTATCTGAATCGCTTGAAGGGTTGAATAAATGACAAAAAGCAAAGCCTTTCCAGTGATGAATCTCTATACTGTTTCACAGACCTGCTGCCCCGCGGGGCGGCCATCTTCCTTTATTCGCTTATAAGCGTGGAGAATTAAAATGCGACATCCTTTAGTGATGGGTAACTGGAAACTGAACGGCAGCCGCCACATGGTTCATGAGCTGGTTTCTAACCTGCGTAAAGAGCTGGCAGGCGTTGATGGCTGTGGCGTTGCAATCGCGCCACCAGAAATGTACATCGATATGGCGAAGCGTGAAGCTGAAGGCAGCCACATCATGCTGGGTGCGCAGAACGTGGATCTGAACCTGTCCGGCGCATTCACTGGTGAAACCTCTGCTGCTATGCTGAAAGACATCGGCGCACAGTACATCATCATCGGTCACTCTGAACGTCGTACTTACCACAAAGAGTCTGACGAACTGATCGCGAAAAAATTCGCGGTGCTGAAAGAGCAGGGTCTGACTCCGGTTCTGTGCATCGGTGAAACCGAAGCTGAAAACGAAGCGGGCAAAACTGAAGAAGTTTGCGCACGTCAGATCGACGCGGTACTGAAAACTCAGGGTGCTGCGGCATTCGAAGGTGCGGTAATCGCTTACGAACCAGTATGGGCAATCGGTACTGGCAAATCTGCAACTCCGGCGCAGGCTCAGGCTGTTCACAAATTTATCCGTGACCACATCGCTAAAGTTGACGCTAACATCGCTGAACAAGTGATCATCCAGTACGGCGGTTCTGTAAACGCGTCTAACGCCGCAGAACTGTTCGCTCAACCGGACATCGACGGTGCGCTGGTTGGCGGTGCTTCTCTGAAAGCTGACGCCTTCGCAGTGATCGTTAAAGCTGCAGAAGCGGCTAAACAGGCTTAAGTCTGACTGGTGCCGGATATCGCATCCGGCACTTAGCTTTCCTCAACAACTCCTCGCTTTAACGCAAAATCTCACACTGATGATCCTGAAGTTCCTCGGCTGAAGCACGATTCAGCGTCAGCAGATTGCGCTGCGTCGCCAGCAATACAAACGAGTTATCACTCTGCCGCACCATCGCCAGCGCGTAACTGCCCATATGTTCCCGTGCCTCTGGCACTTCTTCTGCCAGCATCATAAACGGACTCCGTTTTACCAGCTCGCTTTCAGTTACCCTACGTGCCAGGTATTCATGCCCACGCAGCCCTCCGGGCAGCGGTAACCAACGGGTGCTGATATTCGCCAGATTATTATCCAGTTGTTCGCGCACATCAGGACGAATACAAGAGATATGAATATGAAAATGGTTTTGCGTGCGCCCGGTACGGGAGTTAATCGCCAGAGATACCGCGCGATCGGGGACTGGCTGGCCGTATTTTTTGCTCATAAAATCACGCGCCTGCCAGGCTAACCAGAAGAAATTAGGCGTTGAAGGATCGGTTAACAATGGACTTTCAGTGCCGTTAATACGATACGTTGGCATCAACAAATATTGCAGAGGACCGTTGAGGTCTTTTAAAACCACATATCCGGCATTGGGTTTGACTTCCGCACATGGCGAAGGGTTTTGGTTTTGCTGCTGGTTGGGTAAACATTGCTCAAGGGCAATCTGGCGCAACGTGTCCGACTCTTCACCGGTCAATTTCCAGTAACCAATGCCTGCAGCAGCAACAGCGATAACCATCATCGCTAAAAAAAGAAGACCTGCTTTTTTCATCTTTTTTTCCCTGTACCTCAAAGAGATGCAAGGGTAACGCAAAATCGTGACAAATAAAAAACCCGGTCGCGAGATGCCACCGGGTCTGATTGCCTTCAACAAAATTAACGTTTGCTGATTTGGTCAAACGTACCGCCGTTAGAGAAATGCTCTTTTTGCGCTTTCGTCCAGCCACCGAACTCTTCATCAATGGTGAATAACTTCAGCTTCGGAAAGGCATTTTCATATTTTTTCGCTACCTGAGGATCGCGCGGACGATAGTAGTTTTTAGCCGCAATCTCCTGGCCTTCTGGCGAGTAGAGATAGTGCAGGTAAGCTTCCGCCACCTCTTTAGTGCCTTTTTTCTCTACCACTTTATCGACAACTGACACCGTAGGTTCTGCGAGAATAGATTCGCTCGGCGTGACGATTTCGAATTTATCTTTCCCCAGTTCATTCGCCGCCAGCAGAGCTTCGTTTTCCCAGGCAATCAGCACGTCGCCAATGCCGCGCTCAACAAAGGTATTCGTTGAACCGCGCGCACCGGAATCCAGTACTTCGACGTTTTTATACAACGACTGCACGAATTCCTGCGCTTTTGCCTGATCGTTGTTGTTGTGATGCAAGGCGTAGCCCCAGGCGGCCAGGTAGTTCCAGCGAGCACCACCAGAACTTTTCGGGTTCGGGGTGATCACCGAAACACCAGGCTTAATCAAATCGTTCCAGTCGTGAATCTGCTTCGGATTACCCTTGCGCACCAGGAAGACAATGGTAGAAGTATAAGGTGCGGAGTTATCCGGCAGACGCTTGACCCACTCTTTATCGATACGACCACGTTCAGCAATGGCATCCACGTCATAGGCTAGCGCCAGCGTGACGACATCAGCTTCTATGCCATTGATTACCGACGTCGCCTGTTTACCCGAACCGCCGTGCGACTGGCGAATCACCACGTTATCGCCGGTTTGCTGTTTCCAGTGGGCGCTGAAGGCTTTGTTGTACTGCTCGTACAGTTCGCGCGTTGGATCATACGAAACGTTAAGAAGCTGAATATCCTTTGCCATAACGCTGGTCGCTGCCAGTAATAAAGTTAACCCTACGCCCCACTTGTTCATCGCCCGGCTCTCTTATGTTGTGTTGTGATGAACAAAGCGTGCCAGAAAGGGATTCAAACATTAAAGAATAAAAAAAGATTGGCTATAACTTGCGGGTATATATGGGGGAGTTAAAAAGGCGGAAGAAATCCGCCTCATATTGCTGACAAAGTGCGCTTTGTTCATGCCGGATGCGGCGTGAACGCCTTATCCGGCCTACAAAAGCTTGCAAACTCAATAGATTGCAGAATTCATGTAGGCCTGATAAGCGAAGCGCATCAGGCATTTTTGCCTCTGTCATCGGTTTCAGGCTAAAGAAATCTGCCTTTTTCCGAAATCATTAATACAGTTTTTTCGCGCAGTCCAGCCAGTCACCTTTGAACGGACGCTTCATGTTTTCGATAGCATCGATGATGTCATGGTGAACCAGTTGTTCGTTCTGAATACCTACGCAACGACCACCGTAGCCTGCCAGCAGCAGATCGATAGCGTAAGCGCCCATACGGGAAGCCAGAATACGGTCGTAAGGTACCGGGGAACCACCACGCTGGATGTGGCCCAGCACAGTTGCACGGGTTTCACGGCCAGTTTCTTTTTCGATGAAATGAGCCAGCTCGTCGACGTCACACATATGTTCAGTGATCGCCACAATCGCGTGTTTTTTACCTTTCGCGATACCGGCTTTGATTTCGTTTACCAGATCGTCACGGCTGAATTCAACTTCCGGAACCACAACGAATTCACAGCCACCAGCAATAGCCGCAGCCAGAGTCAGATCGCCACAGTAGCGGCCCATCACTTCCACCACGGAAATACGTTGGTGAGAAGAAGAGGTGTCACGCAGACGGTCGATAGCTTCAACAACGGTGCTCAATGCCGTGAAGAAACCAATGGTGTAGTCAGTACCTTTGATGTCGTTGTCGATGGTGCCCGGCAGGCCGATGCACGGGAAGCCCATTTCGGTCAGACGCATTGCCCCCATGTAGGAACCGTCACCGCCGATAACCACCAGCGCGTCGATACCACGTTTTTTCAGGTTTTCGATAGCCACGGCGCGGATGTTCTCGTCGCGGAATTCCGGGAAGCGCGCAGAACCGAGGAATGTACCACCACGGTTGATCATGTCAGACACGCTGTAACGGTCTAGCTGTACCATACGGTCTTCATACAGACCCAGATAGCCGTCATAAATACCCATTACTTCCAGACCTTCTGTCAGCGCAGAACGAACAACCCCGCGAATTGCGGCGTTCATGCCTGGCGCATCACCGCCGCTTGTCAACACACCGATTTTCTTAATCATGACTACCTCTGAACTTTGGAATGCAAAATGAAATCTGTTGCCGGAAGTCTTCTTGCACATCGAAGTGATCCAACGAATGTACAAATAGTATAACAATCACTTCCTGCTGAATTGATTCAGGTCAGGCCAAATGGCGGTATTTTATACACAAAATGCGGGTCTGGCTCTCTTTTGTACGGATTATGAAAGCGTAGACCGTTTACTCTCCCTGGGTACGACAGAACAAGGATCCTGATGGATAATCACATCTGAACCCGGAAAACGCCGTAAAATAGCCTGCTCTACCTGATCCGCCACCATATGTGCCTGAACCAAAGGCAGAGAGTCTTCCATTTCCAAATGAATCTGAATAAAGCGGGTCGGCCCTGACTGCCGCGTGCGAAGATCGTGAGCGCCGCTAACTCCCGGCCAGGAAGTCACGATATCAATAATTTCCTGTCGTTCGCCATCGGGCAGCGCACGATCCAATAATGACTGGACCGCCTCATACCCCATGCGTAACGCGCTATATAAAATATAGATGCCGATTCCCAAAGCAAACAGGGCATCAGCACGATGCCAGCCGTACCAGGACAATCCCAGCGCCAGCAAAATCGCGCCGTTCATCATAACATCAGACTGATAATGTAGCATATCTGCCCGCACTGCCTGGCTTTGCGTCCGGCGAACGACCCAACGCTGAAACGAGACAAGAATAATCGTACAAATTAGCGCCACAATAGTCACGATAACCCCAATACCCGGGTCTTTCATCGGTGTCGGAGAAACCAAATGCTGAATACCGGTCAAAAACAGGAACAGCGCGGAGCCGGAGATAAACATACTTTGCGCCAGCGCGGCGAGCGATTCAGCTTTACCGTGACCAAAGGAGTGATTATCGTCGGCAGGTTGCAGTGAGTAACGCACGACCAATAAGTTAGTTAATGACGCGCCGATATCCACCAGCGAATCCACCAGCGCAGCGAGAATACTCACTGATCCGGTATACCACCATGCAAAAATTTTAATCAGTAATAACAGCGAAGCCATCGCCGTTGCAGCAATCGCTGCCCGACTGACCAGCTGCCCATAAGATTGATTCATAAATACTCCCGCTATCAACTGACGGTAGTATAACGGATGCAAATCATCTGCAATGCATCAAGTAACAGGCAAATTGCGGATAAAAAAAACCCCCACATCATGTGGGGGAAGACAGGGATGGTGTCTATGGCAAGGAAAACAGGGTTTACTACTGGGAACGTGAGTTGCTACTACTCAATAGCTTCAACGATGAACTTTTTTGCCATTGCGTCACGTCGCGCAACTGTTCCATTCGTTGTTGATGTTTCTTGTTTAAAACCGCTTGCTGCTCCGGCGTTAACAGGCGATACATTTGGTTGCGGACTTTTGCCATCTCAACCTGACGAGCTATTTGCTCGTTCGCCATTTTTTCTGCCTGTGCGCGCACAGCGTTTTCATCAAAATTTTCTGCGGTGACAAGGCGATGCATTGTCTCCAGTTCGCTAACATTAACAGGTGGCTGTTCGTGCCGGGCCTGTTGCATAAGATCTCGCATCTGCTGACGCTGATGTTCGGTTAAACTTATGCCGTCGAACATATGGCTCTGCGTACTGCGCTGCGTAAGTTCTTCTCCCGGATGCCAGTTATCGCCTGAACCGACTTCAGCAGCGTGGCTTAATGAACTGACTGCCAGCGTTGAGGCCATGACGGCAGCGGTAACTATGCGCATCATTTGCTCCCAAATCTTTCTGTCGCGATTCAACGATAGAGAGTTTACGATTCAGGCTGCAAACATGCGTCAGGGGGTGTAAAACAACGTAAAGTCATGGATTAGCGACGTCTGATGACGTAATTTCTGCCTCGGAGGTATTTAAACAATGAATAAAATCCTGTTAGTTGATGATGACCGAGAGCTGACATCCCTGTTAAAGGAGCTGCTCGAGATGGAAGGCTTCAACGTGATTGTTGCCCACGATGGGGAACAGGCGCTTGCTCTTCTGGACGACAGCATTGATTTACTTTTGCTTGATGTGATGATGCCGAAGAAAAATGGTATCGATACGCTGAAAGCACTTCGCCAGACACACCAGACGCCAGTCATTATGTTGACGGCTCGCGGCAGTGAACTTGATCGCGTCCTCGGCCTTGAGCTGGGTGCGGATGACTATCTCCCGAAACCGTTTAACGACCGTGAACTGGTTGCGCGTATTCGCGCGATCCTGCGCCGTTCGCACTGGAGCGAGCAACAGCAGAACAGCGATAACGGTTCGCCGACGCTGGAAGTTGATGCCTTAGTGCTGAATCCAGGCCGTCAGGAAGCCAGCTTCGACGGGCAAACACTGGAGTTAACCGGTACTGAATTTACCCTGCTCTACCTACTGGCGCAGCATCTGGGTCAGGTGGTTTCTCGCGAGCATTTAAGCCAGGAAGTGCTGGGCAAACGCCTGACGCCTTTCGACCGTGCTATCGATATGCATATTTCCAACCTGCGTCGTAAGCTGCCGGATCGTAAAGACGGTCATCCTTGGTTTAAAACATTGCGTGGTCGCGGCTATCTGATGGTTTCCGCTTCATGATAGGCAGCTTAACCGCGCGCATCTTCGCCATCTTCTGGCTGACGCTGGCGCTGGTGTTGATGCTGGTTTTGATGTTACCCAAGCTCGATTCACGCCAGATGACCGAGCTTCTGGATAGCGAACAGCGTCAGGGGCTGATGATTGAGCAGCATGTCGAAGCGGAACTGGCGAACGATCCACCCAACGATTTAATGTGGTGGCGTCGCCTGTTCCGGGCCATTGATAAGTGGGCGCCACCAGGCCAGCGTTTATTACTGGTGACCACTGAAGGCCGCGTGATCGGCGCTGAACGCAGCGAAATGCAGATCATTCGCAACTTTATTGGTCAGGCCGATAACGCCGATCATCCGCAGAAGAAAAAGTATGGTCGCGTGGAACTGGTGGGTCCGTTCTCCGTGCGTGATGGCGAAGATAATTACCAACTGTATCTGATTCGCCCGGCCAGCAGTTCTCAATCCGATTTCATAAACTTACTGTTTGACCGCCCGCTATTACTGCTGATTGTCACCATGCTGGTCAGTACGCCGCTGCTGTTGTGGTTGGCCTGGAGCCTGGCAAAACCGGCGCGTAAGCTGAAAAACGCTGCCGATGAAGTTGCCCAGGGGAACTTACGCCAGCATCCGGAACTGGAAGCGGGGCCACAAGAATTTCTTGCCGCAGGTGCCAGTTTTAACCAGATGGTGACCGCACTGGAACGCATGATGACCTCCCAGCAGCGCCTGCTTTCTGATATCTCTCACGAGCTGCGCACGCCGCTGACGCGTCTGCAACTGGGTACGGCGTTACTGCGTCGTCGTAGTGGTGAAAGCAAGGAACTGGAGCGTATTGAAACCGAAGCCCAGCGTCTGGACAGCATGATCAACGACCTGTTGGTGATGTCACGTAATCAGCAGAAAAACGCGCTGGTGAGCGAGACAATCAAAGCCAACCAGTTGTGGAACGAAGTGCTGGATAACGCGGCATTCGAAGCGGAACAGATGGGCAAGTCGTTTACGGTTAACTTCCCGCCAGGGCCGTGGCCGCTGTACGGCAACCCGAACGCCCTGGAAAGTGCGCTGGAAAACATTGTTCGTAATGCTCTGCGTTATTCCCATACGAAGATTGAAGTGGGCTTTGCGGTAGATAAAGACGGTATCACCATTACGGTGGACGACGATGGTCCTGGCGTTAGCCCGGAAGATCGCGAACAGATTTTCCGCCCGTTCTATCGTACAGATGAAGCGCGCGATCGTGAATCTGGCGGTACAGGTTTGGGGCTGGCGATTGTCGAAACCGCCATTCAGCAGCACCGTGGTTGGGTGAAAGCGGAAGACAGCCCGCTGGGCGGTTTACGTCTGGTGATTTGGCTGCCGCTGTATAAGCGGAGTTAAACTCCGCTTTTGTAGATCGGATAAGGCGTTTACGCCGCATCCGGCGTCTGAGCATGATGCCTGATGCGACGCTGATAGCGTCTTATCAGGCCTACTCTCTACTACGCAAAGGGCAGCATTTGTGGCCAGATAAGACGTTTACGCCGCATCCGGCGTCTGAGCATGATGCCTGATGCGACGCTGATAGCGTCTTATCAGGCCTACTCTCTACTACGCAAAGGGCAGCATTTGTGGCCAGATAAGGCGTTTACGCCGCATCCGGCATTTGAGCATGATGCCTGATGCGACGCTGGTCGCGTCTTATCAGGCCTACTCTCCGGGGGTTATTTCCCCCACAACCGCCGCGAATTATCTTCAATCTTGCCGCTAAGTCGGCGTTTCTGCATCGTCCGCGTCCAGCTTTTCGATAGCCCGGCTGCGGAAAGCAAGCGGTGATACTGCTCATCATCAAACGGCATATGCCATGCGATGGCGGCAGCCTCTTGCACGGTCACATCGCTAACGCGGGAAACCAACTCCAGCGGAGCATCAGCAGATACCAGCCCCGGCGCAATCACGCTATATAGCCAGCCGACTTTACCCGTGTTTTGCATCAGCTGAGCTATATCACTGATATCAAAGTGGTAATTGAGTTTGTAGCACGGGGAGCGCGGCTGGGTGACCTGAATCAACGCCTCTCCCCAGCGGAAAATATCGCCAATATAAACATTACTTTCCGTCAGGCCGTCGGTTGAGAGGTTTTCACCAAAAGCTGGCGCAACAAACAACTCTGCCTGTTCCGGAAATTCCCGCGCCCAGTAGAGATAATGCTCGCGAGGATAATGACACAGCGCCCTGTCCGGCCCACCGTGAATCTTTTTCTCTGCCTGTTCGTCGCCTTCCAGCCCCAGTTCTGTCAACATTAACTCGCCATCGACCTGGATTTTCGCAATTGCACTTGGACGGCTTTCCGGATAATCCCGAATGTTGCCTGTGTATACATCAACCGGATATCGCATCTGTTCCCTCTCCACCGAGAAATTTCCCCATTAGACCATATTTATTTTACGTCAGGCGCGCAAAATGAGAGCACGGTTCACATGACAAAACTGTAGACATGTTATCAATGAGATGTTTTTGAAACACCATTTCATTATGAGGAGTTTACAGCGTGGCTGATAAATCACTGTTTTCTGGCGTCTGGTGTCCTTCCATCACGCCGATGGATAAAGACGGGAATGTAGACCTTAACGGATTGAAGCAGCATCTGCAGCGACTCACTGACGCTAATATCGATGTGATATTGCTAATGGGAAGCATTGGTGAGTTTGCCTCCTTCACCCTGGAAGAGAGGCTCATGCTTATTCGTGAAGCACGAGCCATGAGCAAGCTAAAAATGGTGGCCAACGTCTCGTCCACATGCACGCATGATGTACTGATTATGGCGCAAGAAGCGTATCGCACGGGCTATGATGCAGTGATGATCCTCCCGCCTTATTACTACGGCCAGACGGCGAAGCAATTATTAAGCTATTTCCGCCATCTGGGTCGCGAATTACAGGGCAAATGGTTCGCATATAACTTCCCGGCGCGGACCGGTTGTGATTTAACCCCAGACCTGGTCGCCACACTGGCGAGTGAGTTTCCTGAGTTTGCCGGAATTAAAGATACCGTCGATTGCCAGTCACACACCCGCAGCATGATTCAGGCAACTCAGGCTGTGCGTCCTGATTTTGCGGTGCTTTCGGGGTATGACGAATATTTCATTCCTAATTTGCTGGCTGGCGGTGCGGGGATAATCTCTGGCTTAAATAACGTTATGCCAGAGCTGTTTGTCGAAGCCCGCGAAGCCTTCAAACGCGGCGACCTGGCAGCTTTACAAGATATTCAGCAACAGATCGGCACCTATATGTCCATCTACGCCATCGGTGAAGATTTTGTCACCACCATCAAGACGGTGGTATCACGTAAGTTTGGTTACTGCACAGGAGTGTCGCGCAATGCCGGTGGGGAGTTAACAGAAAGCGAATGTCGGACGATTGATGAGGTATTTGTTATTTAAGGTAAAACGCCGGATGAACGTCAATTCATCCGGCGATGATATGGAATAAGAGAGGTTATTTCACCGTACCCAGAATTTCGATCTTCGCCACTCTGGCTTTGGCTTTACGTGACCAGACAGAGGTAAGAATTGGCACCAGAATCGACGTCACAATTACCGCCGTCGCCACCAACGAAGTTGCCGCAGGCGCCATCGGTTTAAAGGCCGGGATCATTTCCGCAATCAGTACCGGCGTTGCCACTGCGGCCCCGGCAGAACTGGAGGCGGCAATTCCGGCGGTGCCATCGCCACCGCCAATCAATTTATCGGCAATAATCAACGGAATACCGGTCACGATAATCACCGCCACACCCAACAGGATCCCCAACAAACCGGTCTGGGCAATCACGGTTAAATCAATGGTATTGCCCAGCGCGAAGGCAAAGAACGGAATCAGCGTCTGCACCGCTTTGCTAAAAAACTCGCGTAATTCAGAATCAAGGTTCCCCAGCGCGAACCCCACCAGGAACGGCAACACTGCGCCAACGAAAACATGCGGTTCAAACGAAGCAATCCCGGCGGTTCCCAGAATAATCATCGTCATTAGCGGACCAGATTCCAGCGACATCAACACAAATGCCCCGGCCTCTTCTTTGGTGCCGTACTGTTGCATGATAGAGGCATACAGACCGCCGTTGGTCATGTCCATTGCCGCCACCAGCGCCAGCGTTGAAAGCCCGGCAAAAAATCCAACTTCGACACCGTGCTCAGGAATAATGCGCGAAGCAATGGCCGCAACCACCCACGCAACGGCAATTTTGGTTACCACCAGCGTACCGGATTTACGCAACACTGTTCCCGTCGCGCTTAATTTGATAGACGCCCCCATGCAGAAAAACCACACCGCCAGAATTGGCACCGTGCCAGTAATCATCCCGTTGGTGAATGATCCAAAATATTTCCCCGCCCCCGGCGAGAAAGTATGACACAGTGCGCCAAGGAACAGCGGGATGAGCATCATCCCCCCCGGGATTTTCTCTATCGTGCGTTTTATCTGCATTTCCATCACCTGTTGGCATATTTTTATAGGCTGATGCGAGGTTCCTTAACGGAGCATCAGTGTTGATGGAAACGAAGATAGACATTCATCACGGCAATAAAAGTGATCAACACCACACCAATTGAAACGTCGTTTTAATTTTATAGGATCATTGTTTTTCTTTTGAAATTGATCACAAAAAAACCACCGTTATGCACGATGGTTTGTTTTTTATGCTGACAAGAGGCGTAAACGCCTCATTGCAGCAGGCAAGATGCGATTATTTTTTCGCCGCGAAACGTGCCGCAGCTTCATCCCAGTTCACTACGTTCCAGAACTCTTTGATGTAGTCCGGACGACGGTTCTGGAATTTCAGGTAGTAAGCGTGTTCCCACACATCCAGGCCCACAATCGGGAAGCCGGAAGCGCCAGAAATGGCTTCGCCCATCAGCGGGGAGTCCTGGTTAGCAGTAGAAACCACCGCCAGTTTATCGCCTTTCAGCACCAGCCATGCCCAGCCGGAACCAAAGCGGGAAGCTGCCGCTTTTTCAAATTCTGCTTTGAAGTTATCAACGGAACCGAAATCACGTTCGATAGCCGCTTTCAGATCGCCCTGCAGGGTGGTGCCTTTTTTCAGACCTTTCCAGAACAGACTGTGGTTAGCGTGACCGCCAGCGTTGTTGCGCAGAACGGTTTTTTTGTCTGCTGGCAGCTGGTCCAGTTTGGTGATCAGCTCTTCAACCGGCAGGTTAGCGAATTCTGGCAGGCTTTCCAGCGCCGCGTTGGCGTTGTTGACGTAGGTCTGATGGTGTTTGGTGTGGTGGATTTCCATAGTCTGCTTATCGAAGTGCGGTTCCAGGGCATCGTAAGCATACGGCAGGGATGGCAGGGTATAGCTCATATTCATCTCCAGTATTGTCGGGCGGCCGATTGTTAATGCCGCGTAAGCAGTTGGTTCATTATAGTTAATTAAATGATATTGAAAATGATTATCAATGCCGTACTTTTCATAGGGGAATGCCCGAGATGATTCCGGTCAGTTTTTCTACCCAGTCAATTAAAAACGCCAACTCACGCCGGTGACAAAAGTAAAACTTTCATTACGGTCAATCATTGGGCTGTTAGTGATCTCTTCTGGCAGCTCACTGTATCCGGCACTCGCCATTAATACGACGTGTTCTCCGATGGGGTATTTTGCCGTCAGGCTGACATAAGGCACCCAGGCATCCTGCGCGGTATAACTCGCCAGACCGCTGCGACGAGACTCGCTCTCTGAAATGCCATAGTAATAGTCACTGAAATTCTCGTCATAATAGAGAACGCCAAGAGCAGGTGTCAGCGACAGGCGACCTATCTGCATTTTGTGGAATAACGATAACTCACCTACCCAACCGTTACTGTTATCCAGAACATCAGCTGCCGCAGAAGCTTTCACGGTCCCCCAACGCTCATGGTGATACCAGGCAACTCCCGCCATTGCCGTACTGTCACGCTTATCGAGTTGTTGCATAGCATGGTCGTCATTATCGGCAGGATCAAATTCCAGCGGCATCCAGGATGCAGTCAGGCTAAGTTCATTTTTTTCACTTTGCGACAGAATAAAACCCAACGTCGTCTGGCGGACATAAAAAGAATCGCCCTCATAACTGATCAGCGGAATTGCTTTGGTATTTTCATTATAACCGCGATAAGGCGATTCATTATAAACTGCGCCAGCACCAACAGATAATTCTGCGGCAGTTGCACTTGCCATAAAAGGCATAAAAAATAACGCCACAATATTGCGGTTAATTAACATGTCCGACATTCCATTTTAAATTAAGATAAAAAAGAGTCGGCATAGTAATACTTACAATTTCTCCGGTGCAAGATTCATATTTATATAGTAATATATAAAATTATATATAAATTGGACTGTTGCGATGACAAAATTACAACTCAAGTACCGGGAGTTAAAAATTATCTCGGTAATCGCTGCCAGTGAAAATATCAGCCATGCGGCCACCGTGCTTGGCATCGCGCAGGCCAATGTTAGTAAATATCTTGCTGATTTTGAATCAAAAGTTGGCTTAAAAGTCTTTGACAGAACCACACGGCAATTGATGCTGACGCCTTTTGGCACCGCGCTATTACCGTACATTAATGATATGCTCGACAGAAACGAGCAGCTTAATAATTTTATTGCAGATTATAAGCATGAGAAACGTGGTCGGGTTACCATCTACGCACCAACTGGCATTATTACCTATTTATCCAAACACGTTATCGACAAAATTAAAGATATCGGTGAAATCACCTTATCGCTAAAAACCTGCAATCTTGAGCGCAACGCCTTTTATGAAGGTGTCGAATTTCCCGATGATTGTGATGTTTTAATCAGCTACGCGCCGCCAAAAGATGAATCGCTGGTTGCCAGTTTTATTACGCAATATGCAGTAACCGCCTATGCCAGCCAAACTTATCTTGAGAAACACCCCATTAGCCGACCAGACGAACTTGAACATCACTCCTGTATTTTGATCGACTCGATGATGATCGATGACGCGAATATCTGGCGCTTCAACGTCGCCGGAAGTAAAGAAGTACGTGATTATCGTGTTAAGGGAAATTACGTCTGTGACAATACTCAGTCGGCGCTGGAGCTGGCGCGAAATCACCTGGGGATTGTGTTTGCGCCAGACAAAAGTGTGCAGAGCGACCTGCAAGACGGCACGCTGATCCCCTGCTTCCAGCAACCGTATGAATGGTGGCTGGATCTGGTGGCTATCTTCCGTAAACGGGAATACCAGCCCTGGCGGGTCCAGTATGTGCTGGATGAAATGCTGCGTGAAATTCGCCACCAGCTTGCTCAGTCGCAGCAACTGCGGCCTGAACAAGCGGCGGAAAACAAAGATTAATGGTCGAGATAAAGGTAATGCACCCAACTGGTCATGCGTAACAGCACTTTGCGCATAACCGAAACATGGCTGAAATGATCAGAGTAGACCGCCACCTGGGCGTAAATACCGTCTGGTAAAGCGCTCAAATCTGTATGCTCATCCAGTTCAATGGTCGCGATAACGCCATCTGAACCCGGCGCTGTGTTTAACGACTGTAAAGTGCCGGTCGACTGATAAGCCCCGCCGGGAACGGCTGGACTGATGGCTGCCAGCTTACCGCTGAAGACCTTACCTGGCAGGGCATTAAACACCACTTCCGCATCATCGCCGGGGGCCAGGCGCAGCAAGGAGTTCTGGCGGAACTGCGCCACAATTTGTCGTTTCTGATCGGGTATAAACACCATCACCGGACGTAGCGGCAGCGACGCGGCATAGGTACCCGGACGAATCAGGACCTGGGTCACGTAACCGTCGCTCGGCGCACGCACTACCGTCTGCTCAAGGTTATATTTTGCTTCCGCAAGCTGCGCTTTCAGGCTGGCGATTTGTGAATGTTCCCCCAACACCAGGCTATCCAGTTGGCTCTGGATCTGTTTTTGTTCCGCCGCCGATGACTTCACTGAGGCTTCCTGCGCCAGATAATTTTGCCGCGCCACATCGATATCCCGTTCTGAAAACGGGTTTACTTTCGCCTGGCTGCCGCGTGCGTAACGCTGGTACTCTTTAGCGAATTTATCCCGCGTGACCTTTGCCTGCTGGGTATTCGCCGCCATCTCATCTAACTCTGCCCCCAATGCCCGCTGTTTATGTTCTGCGGTGACGATATCCGCCATCAGTCGATCCACCCGCGCCTGATAACGCGTCGGATCCAGTCGAAATAGCACTTCGCCTTTTTTAATCAGCGTATTTTTCTTGTCCGTCACTTCAATTACTACACCCGTCACCTGCGGAACAACCGGAATGGAAATAACCGCTTTTTGCGCTTTAAAGGTGTATGGATGGTTATAGTTCATTAATAGAATTAAGCCGCTGACAATAAATATGCCGCCCAGTGCCGCAGTAGGGATGGTCCATTTATTCACGGGAATTTTAAAAATCTTAAACATTGCCCATGCGAAAGCCACATAGGTCAAAATAATCAGTAAATCCATAAATATTACTCGGCAGAAGGAGCTTTCATGTCGGCGAGCTGTTTCTCCAGCCCGGCAATGCGCTGTTGTAGTTGCATAACGGATGAATCATGGCTTTGCATTCCCCATCCCCGCTCCGGGCGGTAAAGCGTGGCCCAAATCCACAAAAAGGGCCAGATAACGTGCAGCGTAAACAAACTCACCCAACCGGCAACATGAATGGCATCGGCATGAGGATGGTTGCGTTTTTTCGCTATCAGGTAGGGAATATCATGTAAAATAATAATCCCATAGAAGATTACCAGGAATACAAAAATAAGCACTCCCAGTGCAAAATAATCCAGAAACATATTTCCCTCAGAGAATATAAAAAAGAACAATTAACGCATATTATGAAATGCCATGATGCAGTGCAATTTCCTTATTTATATAACGACATATTGTTTTTTATATACTTTCTGAATTGTGCTGCCTAGCTTTTAAACAGGTCGAGGCTTATCATATTGAAAGAATGGAACTATTGGCCAAACTAATGAATAACTCCAGTAAAACATCCACAGTACAGATTAAGCGTATTAAACCTTCAATTATCTACCGTTTATTATTGATTGGTCTCGGAACACCAATGGTGATTTACGGCCTGGTTTGCGGCGTTTTAGGCATGTTTGGCTACGATCAGGTCAGATGGAACGACACCGTAATCCACGGCCTGCTGGCCCTGCCCGCAGGAATGCTTGCAGGCCTGTCAGTCAGTGTGTTCCTCACCGTGGTGATTGGCACTATCGCTTGTTTTGGTTTGTGGTTGTACAGCCTGGTTCGCCCGCTCACCATCGAAACACGAGATTAAACTCCTGGCAAAACACGCCGGGCAGCTTCTGCCAGAAATGCACTTCTGTTGGCGTAATCAGGGTTATTGCGCACGTAGGTATCAATCTTGTTCAGTAACCTTTTCGGCATCGTAATATTGATACGTTCAGCCCGACCTTCGAACTGATTCATATTGATATCCACCAGCAACCATTGCCCGCCAATAAAGTCCTGTGCCTGCTGAGCCAGATGTTCGTCTACGGAGCCAGGAAGAGGCAACTCTTCATTCATCTCGCACAAGGTTTCAAAGTGTGCGACCAGTGCACTTCGCGCATCCTGGAAAGCGTCATCAAGCGTATCCCCGGCAAAATAACAGCCAGGAACATCAGGGAAAAAACCGCTGGCGCTACCGTCGGAATCGCTATGGATATAGGCGGGATAAAACATATTGCCTCCTGAAATTTTAAAATGTTAAACCAGCCTGACGCTCAATTTGTGCCAGCGTACCTAGCTTAATATCTTTTTTAGGATGCGGGACCGTCACCAGGCCCGGATGAACAGGATGGCGAAACTGATGATGACTGCCGCGGGTTCGAATATGTTCCCAGCCATGCTGTTTCAGGATGGCGATCACGTCTGCACTTTTCACATCCCTGTCCTTCCATGATTATACATACGATACACATATAATTAGCGATAGCAATCACGATAGCGCGATTTATAGAGGCCGTCAGGTGGCTAAAATTGATTCAGGAATGTCGCTCGGAAGAAGAATAACCACGTGCAGTAACTTGTTGAAAAAATGCGAGGAGACTCGCAATTTACGTATAACTCATAGTATTAGGCGTTAAAAAACCTTGTATTAGATTATCCATGCGATATCGAAGCCAGTCTTGCTATAGCTCCAACTCGTATTCATAGAACGTTTAAAATAACTAATAAAAGAATAACAGACATTGTTTTATTTTCTTGATAAATATCAAGCTTGTTTCACCATTGTATTTACAATGTGCAAACATTATTTTTTGTGTTATACATTAACTATGACCAATGATAAAACGTTAATATATAAATATTTTCTATATTTTTATAAAGCGCATTTTTATTAAATATATAAAAGGAGTTATAATGTCTATGGTGTTTATAGATAAGCTGAATTCATTATCCACAAAAATAAAACAACAAGCCGGGGTCATTGAAACTGAGGAGGCTACCAAAAATGCTTTCGTAATGCCGTTCATTAACAATGTGTTAGGTTATGATGTCTTTGATCCTACCGAAGTTATCCCAGAGTTTGTATGTGATATTGGAACGAAGAAAGGTGAAAAGATTGACTATGCGATCTTAAAAAGTGGTGAGGTTCAGATTCTCATTGAATGCAAAAAAATCGGCGATCCTCTAAATATAAATCACGCTTCACAGCTTTTTCGATACTTCCATGTAACAAATGCAAGAATATCTATTCTAACCAATGGACAAGTTTATAAATTTTTTACTGATCTAGAAGCGCCTAATAAAATGGATGAAAAACCATTTCTTGAGATAGATCTACTTGACTTAGATGAAACAGTTGTTCCCGAGATAAAGAAACTTACTAAATCAGCATTTGATTTGGAATCAATAATTAACGCTGCAGGTGAATTAAAATATGTTAGTTTAATTAAAAAAGTTCTCCATACACAAATGAATAATCCTGAAGAGGATTTTGTAAAATTCTTTGCAGCAAGAATTTATGAAGGTATGTTAACACAAAAAGTAAAAGATACATTTGCAAAATTAACAAAGAAAGCTGCCAATCAATATATTAACTCTCAAATAAACGAAAGATTGAAATCGGCAATAGGTGGTGGTTCATTATCTGTAATTGATTCTAATTCACACAATGAAGAAGTAGAATGTATTAATAAAGAAGAAACCGATATTGCTACTACTATGGAGGAGCTTGAAGGATTTCATATTGTTAAAGCTATAGTTCGCGTAGTGCTTGATGCACCACGAATAGTCCACAGAGATACAAAAAGCTATTTTGGTATACTTGTAGATGACAATAATCGAAAGCCACTCTGTAGATTACATTTCAATCGAAATCAAAAATATATTGGCCTATTTGACTTAGAGAAAAACGAAACCCGCCATCCTATTGAATCTCTCGATGATATTTATTCTTTCAGCGATGAGTTAAAAGCGACTGCCGCTTTATACAACTAAAACATAGGCAGGCAACAATTAATGTTGCCTGCCTAAAACATCAGAACAGCCCCAACGGTTTATCCGAGTAGCTCACCAGCAGACACTTGGTTTGCTGATAATGCTCCAGCATCATCTTATGGGTTTCGCGTCCGATGCCCGACTGTTTGTAGCCGCCAAACGCTGCGTGTGCCGGGTAGGCATGATAACAGTTGGTCCACACGCGCCCGGCCTGAATGCCGCGCCCCATCTTATAGGCCAGATTGCCGTTACGACTCCAGACGCCTGCACCCAGGCCATATTGTGTGTCGTTCGCCAGCTCCAGCGCCTCGTCCATCGTTTTAAAAGTGGTTACCGCCAGCACCGGGCCAAATATTTCTTCCTGGAAAACACGCATATTGTTCTGACCAAACAGGATAGTCGGTTCAAGGTAGTAACCATCTTTCAGCTCGCCTTCCAGCAACTTGCGCCGCCCGCCGGTGAGCACATCTGCGCCCTCTTTTTTACCGATATCAATATAATTGAGGATGGTTTCCAGTTGCCCGTGAGATACCTGCGCGCCCATTTGTGTCACGCTGTCGAGCGGGTTACCGCTACGAATACTTTCAACACGGCGGATGGCGCGTTCCATGAAGCGTTCGTAGATAGACTCCTGCACTAAAGCACGGCTTGGGCAGGTACAGACTTCGCCCTGGTTAAAAGCAAACAATGCAAAGCCTTCCAGCGCCTTATCGAAAAAGGCATCTTCTTCATCCATCACGTCAGCAAAGAAGATATTTGGCGATTTGCCGCCCAGCTCCAGGGTTACTGGAATAATGTTTTGCGTGGCGTACTGCATAATCTGCTGACCCACTTCCGTTGAGCCAGTAAACGCCACTTTGGCGATGCGTTTCGAGGTCGCCAGATATTCGCCAATTTCGCCGCCCGCACCGTTGACCACGTTCACCACGCCCGGCGGCAGTAAATCACCGACGATTTCCATTAGCAGCAGTACAGAAAGCGGGGTAAGTCGTGCGGGTTTCAGCACCACGCAGTTGCCCGCCGCCAGCGCGGGAGCCATTTTCCAGCTCGCCATCAGCAGCGGGAAGTTCCACGGGATAATCTGCCCCACCACACCTAACGGTTCGTGGAAGTGATAAGCCACGGTTTCGCTATCAACTTCACTGATCCCGCCTTCCTGCGCCCGAATACACGAGGCGAAATAGCGGAAATGGTCAATCGCCAGCGGCACATCGGCAGCACTGGTTTCGCGAATGGGTTTGCCGTTATCCCAGGTTTCTGCCGTCGCTAACAGCTCGAGGTTCTGCTCCATCCGATCGGCAATCTTAAACAGAATCGCTGCGCGATCCTGCACCGAGGTATGCGCCCATTTATCTTTCACTTTATGCGCAGCATCCAGCGCCAGATCGATATCTCGTTTGCCCGAAGACGCCACTTCGCACAACAACTGCCCGGTTACCGGCGTCAGGTTCTGGTAATACTCGCCATCGGCGGGCGCGACCCACTCGCCGCCAATAAAGTTGTCATAGCGGGCTTTTAACTTGAGGGGGAAACCATACTCGCCGGGCTTAATCTGTGCTGAAGGGGGATTGTTGGTCATGATCGTCTCCTTGCGGTGTGAGGTATAACAAGGGTAGACGTGACTGGCGAAATCTTCGCCAGTCGGTAACAGCTTTACGACGGCTATCACGAATTTACTGGCAAGGACTACAGCGGGTAATGTGCGACGTACACTACTTGCTGGTCATTAATTTTCTTCTCTTGCGCAAATCCTTCTTTAACAATCGTCCGTAAATCAGTTCGCGCTGTATTATCAGAGACGCCCAGACTCGCGCTGGTTTCAGAAACTGTGTACTCTTTCCCCAGATTGGCGAGCATCACATTCAGAAGCGTCACCTGACGCGGATTCAGTCGCCTAAGCACACCAGAACTAAACAATAGGCGGTCAAGTTTTGCGCTTCGTTGCATAATTTCATCAATATGCTGCTGCCAGTTTTGCACAGCACGTTTAATGACACCCGCCTGATATTCAAGGAAATAAGTCAGATCCATACCGTCTGATTCAGTGTACTGGTAGCTGGTGGCATATTTGACTGGTGCAACATGAAGCAAACGGCTGATGGAAATATATTTAAAGACATCGTAGCCCGATTTCAGCATATACCAGTAAAACAGCGCCCGACTGGTGCGCCCGTTGCCATCGCGAAACGGATGTTCATGGGCCAGCATAAAATGCAGAATGCAGGCGCGGACCAGCGGGTGAATATACCCTTCATGGCTGTTTAACCACTGGCAAACTTTTTCCAGTCGTTCCGGCAACAATGCCGCAGCGGGCGGTTGGTGCACAATATTGCCGTCATAATCGGCGATCACGACATCATCTGTTTCACGAAATTCACCCGGACGATATTTCGCGTCATTTATTCCCCCCATACCAATAGCATGTAACTGACGTATAAGCGCAGGTGTCAGCGGTTCTGTGAGTAATTGCGGAATTTCCGCCATCAGCCGGGCATTTCCCGCAATCATATGCTCGTCTTCAGTGCGTGGCGCCCGCCCTGTTTCCAGCATTTTTCTCGCCACCAGCGTCGTGGTATTCGCACCTTCCAGTTGGGAACTGGTAATCGGCTCTTCCAGGCGTAACTGGCTTAACTCGGCGCCCGCCCCGCGTAACCGTTCAGTCTGATCTTTCAGCGCCAGCGCGGTTGCATGTTTGTCGACAAGCTCGCACGCTTCTGCAATCACTGGCGTAATGCTGAATCCGGCCTGCTCACCCGCTTCATTGCAATAATTGATTCGCTGGATCGCCGCGTTGCGCGCCAGCCGGGTAAGCGTCCACGCCACTTCAATGTTTTCCCCTTTTTTGATGCGGTACTGCAACTCATCAAAAGGCAGATAACGTCCTTTTTCATCGGTAACCCGGTTAAAGCGTAAGTGGGCCTGGAGTTCCTCACCCGATAAGTGTGATAAAGGAATCAGTCTGGGAGGTGATTTGATAGCCATTTGCTTATCTCAAAAAAGCGCAATATTGAGATAGTGTATAGCAGACTAAAGAAACTATCTCAAAAATCGCAAATTTTGAGATAGCGGCTGACAACACGCCAGCCGCAGGAGAATGGGGATTACATTGCAGCGCGATAAATCGCCACAATTTCTTCCTCAGTTGCCTGAATCGGGTTAGTAAAGCCACAAGCGTCTTTCAGGGCATTGCTTGCCAGCTCCGGGAAATCTTCTTCTTTAACGTTCAGGTCACGCAGACCTGCCGGGATATCCACTTTCTTCGCCAGGTCGCGAATCGCGTTAATACAGGCTTCTGCCCCTTCAGCATCATTTTTACCTGTGACGTTCACACCCATCGCCGCGGCGCAGTCACGCAAACGTGATGCGACAACTTTACTGTTATATAACTGCACGTGCGGCAGCAGAATGGCATTACAAACGCCGTGCGGCAGATCGTAAAAGCCACCTAACTGATGCGCCATCGCATGAACATAACCCAGAGAAGCGTTATTGAATGCCATACCTGCGAGGAACTGGGCATAAGCCATTGCTTCACGCACTTTAGTGTTGCTGCCATCTTCGACGGCTAACGGTAGATTTTCCGCAATCATGGTCATTGCTTTCAGCGCGCAGGCATCAGTAATTGGCGTTGCCGCAATAGACACATACGCTTCGATGGCATGAGTGAGAGCATCCATCCCGGTAGCTGCAGTCAGTGACTTAGGCATACCGATCATCAGCGAGGAATCATTAACCGAAAGCAGCGGGGTAACGTGTTTATCCACAATCGCCATTTTGATATGTCTCACTTCGTCGGTGATGATGCAAAAACGGGTCATTTCAGACGCTGTACCCGCCGTGGTATTAATGGCAATCATCGGCAACTGTGGTTTTGTAGAGCGGTCTACGCCTTCATAATCACGGATATCCCCACCGTTAGCGGCTACCAGTGCAATACCTTTTGCGCAGTCGTGCGGAGAACCGCCGCCTAAGGAGATCACGCTGTCGCAGTTATTTTCCTTCAACATTTTCAAACCTTCTGCGACATTCTTCGTGGTCGGATTAGGTTGGGTACCCTCATAAATAATGCTAAAAATATTGCGGTCATATAAGGCTTTTTGTACCTCTCCCGCCATACCTAATTTCGCTAGCATTCTGTCAGTAACAATTAATATACGGCGAAAACCATATTCCTCCATCATATTCAGCGCATCTTTTAAAGAATCTTCGCCAATGACATTAACAGAAGGAATAAAAAATGTGGAAGCTGCCATAACACACTCCAGAACGAGGGTAAAAGGGCGGGCAGCTTACAGAGGATTTATATTTAAAAAGTTGATCGATATTGTTTTTTTTAGAATCGAATATTAAAAAAAGCACATTAGACTCATGTTCTAATGCGCTTTTTCAAAATTTATAAGACTTTTAAAGTAATTCGTATTTAATATGAATTAATCATTATCTTATTTATGCGGAAATAATAATGCGTCACGCAATAAATGATCATTTCCCCGACGACGCGTAAAACCAATGCGGTCAAAATACTCCAGAATTTGAATTGCCAGTTTTCGACCAACACCTAAGCGATCGCGGAAATCTGCCGCACAGGTCGAGCCACACTCCTGATCGAGATCGCGGATCATGTTGGCAAACTCGACAATCCGATCGTTACGGTAATAACGATCTTTAACGATCGCCGTAATTATCCCCTGCTGCGCCGCCTGCCGTAGTGTCAGGCGCATTGCCTGTTCGTCAGTTCCCGTCTCTTTTGCCAGGTCACGCACCCACCACGGCTCGTTGCCAAACAGCGGTTCCACTTTTTGCCAGATTGCTTGCTGCTCTTCGCTAAATCCCGCTTTGTGATCCGGCAGATGCAGCCAACCATGATGGCTGTGAATGTCGCCGCTTTCGCGCATCTTTTCAATCAGCAACAGCACCAGTGCTTCATCTTCCATCGGCAACGCCATACGCCGCAGACGCTCGCGTCCTGGACCTGGTTCATCGCGATGTTGCTCATGATAAGTTGCTAATGTGTCGAGAATTTTACGTTGCCAGCGGGCGGCAACTGGAGCGTTCAACAAACTGTAACCAGCCTGAATATAGCCCGGCTGTTGCAGTAATTCGCGCATCCCTTCACCATTGAGCTGACGCGCCCAGGCGAAATCGGCAAGGTTAACCGCACCGCGCTCCAGATGAACGGTCAGTGCGTCGGCATCGCTTTGTGTGCGTGCCAGTGACGCCAGCCATTGCAGATATTCCGGCTTACGTTTACCGCGACGCGGCGGGTTAAGCATCACCACCCGCGCCCCCGCCAACGTGTTACGGGCAGAGATATCGCGCAGCACCAGGCGATCGTTATCCGCCAGCCACAGCGGCGTGTCGAACACCAGCTCGGCAAGGTTATCTTCCAGCAGCGAAACGCGCCCCGTAACGTGGCTGGCGGCGTGGTGAATATGCAGCGGCTGCCACTGGGTCAGCGGCGTATGGGTTTGTAACTCGACAATCACTCGTGTGAACGGCTCTGGCGGCACATCGGCAAGCAGCCAGTCGCCACGGTTAATCTGTTCTTTTTCCGCATCACCAGCGATGTTAAGCGCAATACGCTGCCCGGCATGGGCGGTTTCAGTTGGCTGGTTTTGCGCATGCAGCGCACGCACGCGCATCGGTTTATTTACACCAGTCAGCCATAGTGAATCGCCTACCTTCACTTCCCCGCTTAACGCCGTACCGGTGACCACCAGCCCGGCACCTTTTACGGTAAATGCGCGGTCGATCGCGAGGCGGAAACTATGTTGGCTGGCGTGTTCGCGTTCCGGCAACTGAAGCAGATGTTCGCGCAGGGCATCAATTCCCCGTCCTTCGGTCGCTGCGGTGATAAACAGTTTTGCCTCAGCAAAACCGTATTCCCGCAGCACCTCCTTTACCTGGCGTTCAACCTCATCAACACGCGCTTCGTCCACGCGATCGGCTTTAGTCAATGCCACTGTCAGCATCGGGTTACCGGTAAGCTGCAAAATCGCCAGATGCTCACGGGTCTGTGCCATCACGCCGTCATCGCACGCCACCACCAGCAGTGCGTGATCGATACCACCAACGCCCGCCAGCATGTTGGAAAGAAACTTTTCATGACCGGGAACGTCGATAAAACCAGGCACGCGTCCATCTGGCTGCGGCCAGTAGGCATAGCCGAGATCGATGGTCATCCCACGCTTCTTTTCTTCCGGCAGACGGTCGGCATTTACGCCCGTAATCGCCTGTAATAACGTCGTTTTGCCGTGGTCAACGTGTCCGGCAGTCGCAATAATCATTTCAACAACATCTCCAAAAACCGTTGCTCATCTTCAAGGCAGCGTAGGTCCAGCCATAGACGCCCGTCGTAAATGCGCCCAATCACCGGAATCGGCAATTCACGCCAGCGAGCAGCTAATGACTCAAGGTGGCTACCGCGTCCGTCATGAGGCGTAAACGTCAATGCCGCGCTCGGCAGACGATCCACCGGCAGCGAACCACTGCCAATCTGCGAAAGGCATGGCATAACCTGTACCGCAAACTCCGCGCCATAGTGAGCGGCAAGGGGTGCCTGCAACCGTTGCGCCTGGATTTGAATGACCTCTGCGCTGCGGGTAAGCAGACGCAGGGTCGGTAATTTTTCACTCAGTGCTTCAGGGTGTAAATAAAGACGCAACGTGGCTTCCAGCGCCGCGAGTGTCATTTTATCTGCACGTAATGCACGTTTCAGCGGGTGACTCTGCAAACGCGCGATCATCTCTTTTTTACCAACGATAATCCCTGCCTGCGGCCCGCCTAACAACTTGTCGCCGGAGAAGCTCACCAGGCTGACGCCCGCCGCAATCAACTCCTGCGGCATAGGCTCTTTTGGCAAACCATACTGACTGAGATCCACCAGCGAACCACTGCCTAAATCAGTCACCACGGGAACATCCAGTTCTTTGCCGAGCGCCACCAGTTCAGCTTCGTCTATCGCTTTGGTGAAGCCTTGAATGCTGTAATTACTGGTATGCACCTTCATCAGCAGCGCGGTATTTTCATTCACTGCCTGACGATAATCATTCGCGTGCGTGCGGTTGGTGGTCCCTACTTCATGTAGGGTGCAGCCTGCCTGACGCATGACATCGGGAATACGAAACGCGCCGCCAATCTCCACCAGTTCGCCGCGAGAAACCACCACTTCTTTACCACTGGCAGTAGCTGCCAACATCAGCAGCACCGCCGCCGCATTGTTATTGACGATACAGGCATCTTCTGCGCCGGTGATGCGACATAACAACTGCGCCAGCGCACGATCGCGATGCCCGCGTCCGGCGTCATCCAGATCATATTCCAGCGTCACCGGCAAACGCATAACTTGCGTAACAGCCTCAACCGCCGCTTCCGCCTGCAATGCCCGCCCAAGATTAGTATGCAGCACGGTTCCCGTCAGGTTGATCACCGGACGCAGCGCGCTCTGCGCCTCTTTCGCCAGACGAGCATCAACCTCTTGCGCCCAGTTTTCACACCATGCAGGCAGCGACTGGCTGTCGCGAATCATTTCCCGCGCTTCGTCGAGCATTTGACGTAGCAACTCCACGACACGGGTATGGCCATAAGTATCACGCAAAGAAAGGAAAGAACTATCACGCAATAAGCGATCGATAGCTGGAAGCTGACTATAGAGGGAACGCGTTTCGGTTGTCATAGGAAACCAGGCTCATCAAGGCCCTCTCGCACGGAGAAGGGCGTTTAACATAACCACGGATTGTAACGTGAGATGGGTCAGGAGGACATATCGCGCATCAAGCCTTTGGCGGTTCGGTGCGAGCGAAGCTTTCGCGGCTAAACAGGTTTTCGACCAGTTTGACTAAGTGTGGGCGGTCCACACACCAGCCCGGCGCAACGCGGCGGAAATTGAGATACCCGACGGCACAGGCAATGGCGATAGTCGCCAGATTGACTGTATCAGTTTTGAGCGTGCCATCGACCAGATATCCTTCCAGCACATCCAGGCTGCGGTTGATTTTCTCCCGCTGGCGTAACAATTCATCTTCAGACTGCTGCGCCGCCGGACGCGCCTGTTCACGCACCGACACCAGCCCGGCATCCATAATGCCGTCGGCCAGCGCCTCAATTTTGCGCACTCGCAACGACTCCAGCGGATCGCGCGGCAACATCGCCGGAGCGACATTCAATAATTCAATATATTCAGCGATGATCGGCGAATCAAACCAACATTCGCCCTCTTCGGTCACCAGCACCGGCACTTTCCCTAACGGGTTAAATTGCGCCACGCCATTGTCCGCGCTATAGGGCAGTTCATTAATAAATTCGAAAGTTATGCCCTTTTCTAACAACAGAATAGAAAGTTTGCGTACAAACGGGCTGGTGTAGCTACCGACGAGTTTCATGCCGAGTCCTTTGTGCGAGGAAAAATATCAGTATGGCCCAGGCTCACGCAAAACACAGGTGATATAAGTCTCAATGATCCAAATAAAGATAATGCATCCAACTGGTCATTCTTAGCAGTACCTTCCGCATCACCGAAACATGGCTGAAATGGTCGGAGTAAACTGCCACCTGGGCGTAGATGCCGTCGGGTAAGGCATCGATATCATCGTTAGGGTCCAGTTCAATGGTTCCCAGCACACCGTCCGTGCCGGGCACGACCGTTAATGATTGCAGTACCCCCTGCGCCTGATACGAGCCGCCAGGCACGACAGGTAAAATACTGGTCAGTTTGCCGTGGAACACCTGCCCAGGCAGCGCGTTAAACACCACTTCCGCATCATCGCCGGGTTTCAGACGTAACAGCGAGTTTTGCCGAAATTGGGCGACAATTTGCCGTTTTTGCTCAGGGATGAAAACCATAACCGGACGCAGCGGCAAGGCAGCTGCGTATGTACCTGGGCGGATCAGTACCTGAGTAACGTAGCCATTGCTTGGCGCGCGAATGACGGTCTGCTCAAGGTTATATTTTGCTTCAGTAAGTTGCGCTCTTAAGCTCACAATCTGCGATTGCTCACCGTTGACCATGCTGTCGAGCTGGCTCTGGATCTGCGCCTGCTCCGCCACCGAGCCTTTCACTAACGCATCCTGCGCGAGAAAATTCTGCCGCGCATCGTCGATGTCACGTTCCGAGAACGGATTCACCGCCGCCTGGCTGCCTTTCAGGTAGCGTTGATAATTTTTAAACAGCCGATCGCGCTCCGCTGAAACCTGAGTGGTGTTAGCCTGCGCTTCAGTGAGCTGCGCCCGCAGCGTTTTGATGTTATGCGTCGCCGTCATCAGATCAGCCTGAAGTCTGTCTACTCGCGCCTGGTAACGTACCGGGTCGAGCTTAAAAAGCACCTCACCCTTCTGAATAAGCTGATTATTTTTATCGGTGACTTCAGTCACGATCCCCGTCACCTGTGGCGTGATAGGGATAGCTATCACCGCCTTTTGCGCCGTAAAAGTGTAAGGATGGTTATAATTCATCAATAAAATCAAACCACTCACCAAAAACACACCGCCGAGCGCCGCCGTCGCCAGCGTCCACTGATTCACCGGAATGCGGAAGATTTTAAATACTGCCCACGCCAGCGCCACGTAAGTTAAGACAATCAACAGATCCATGATTAGATCTCCGGAAACGTGGAGTAGTCAGGTTTTTTCTCGGCGGCGAGTTGATGTTCCAGCCGGGAGATACGGTCAGAAAGCGCAGCGATGTCCGTGTCAGGCGCCCTCTCTTGCGGCGTAATATGCGACTGCATCCCCCAGCCGCGTTCCGGTTGGTAAAGCGTGGCCCAGATCCACAGGAACGGCCAGATAATGTGGAGCGTAAACAAGCTGACCCACCCTGCGGTATGAATGGCATCGGCATGAGGATGGTTGCGCTTTTTGGCAATCAGATAGGGGATGTCATGTATCGCGATGATTCCATAAAAAATCACCAGAAAGACGAAGATCAGCACTCCCAACGCGAAATAGTTTAGAAACATAGCTGCCTCGAATTCACGCTTATCAGAGTTGTTATGGGCTGGCAGCCAGATACACGTCGGGCTGATTATTTGACAATAATCCGGGTTTGCGATTCTCGCCATCACACCGAAGAATAATTTTAAGAAGCGATGAGTTGCTTAGTTACATAACGATTTTATGACTAAGGCATAACATGCTGTAGATCACATCAGGTGAACGCCGTGAGAAAATATCTTGTGATTTAGATCACAAAGATTCAACAAACCGTCAAAACAAAAATGTGACGTTACTCACATTTAAATGCCATTTTTAGCGAAAATCGCCGTCTTGTTGCTTTTTTACACAAGCGTTTTGTGATGAACATCACGTCAATTACCTCTCTACCCCCTATATTTATGTGATTGACATCACACAAAAGGCCATCAACTGGACAGTTAACCGATTCAGTGCCAGATTTCGCAGTATCTACAAGGTCCGGCTACCTCTGCCGCCACATTAACAAAAAACCTCGGGCTTCCAGCCTGCGCGACAGCAAACATAAGAAGGGGTGTTTTTATGTCATCCGATATTAAGATCAAAGTGCAAAGCTTTGGTCGTTTCCTCAGCAACATGGTGATGCCGAATATCGGCGCGTTTATCGCGTGGGGTATCATCACCGCGTTATTTATTCCAACAGGGTGGTTACCGAACGAAACGCTGGCGAAGCTGGTCGGGCCGATGATCACCTACCTCCTGCCGCTACTGATCGGTTATACCGGTGGTAAGCTGGTAGGCGGCGAACGTGGCGGCGTAGTCGGTGCCATCACCACCATGGGCGTTATCGTCGGCGCAGATATGCCGATGTTCCTCGGTTCTATGATTGCAGGTCCGCTGGGTGGCTGGTGCATTAAGCATTTCGACCGCTGGGTAGACGGTAAAATCAAATCCGGTTTTGAGATGCTGGTGAACAACTTCTCTGCCGGTATCATGGGGATGATCCTCGCTATTCTGGCATTCATGGGGATTGGTCCGCTGGTTGAAGCCCTGTCCAAAATGCTGGCTGCGGGCGTTAACTTCATGGTTGTCCATGACATGCTGCCGCTGGCGTCCATCTTTGTTGAGCCAGCGAAAATCCTGTTCCTCAACAACGCCATTAACCACGGTATCTTCTCGCCGCTGGGTATTCAGCAGTCCCATGAACTGGGTAAATCCATCTTCTTCCTGATTGAAGCTAACCCGGGTCCGGGTATGGGTGTTCTGCTGGCGTACATGTTCTTTGGTCGTGGTAGCGCTAAACAGTCTGCGGGCGGTGCGGCAATCATCCACTTCCTGGGTGGTATCCACGAAATTTACTTCCCGTATGTGTTGATGAATCCGCGTCTGATTCTGGCCGTTATCCTCGGCGGTATGACTGGCGTGTTCACGCTGACTATTCTGGGCGGTGGTTTGGTTTCTCCGGCATCTCCGGGTTCTATCCTCGCGGTACTGGCGATGACGCCAAAAGGTGCTTATTTCGCTAACATCGCAGGTGTGTGTGCGGCGATGGCTGTGTCCTTCGTTGTCTCTGCTATTTTGCTGAAAACCAGCAAAGTAAAAGAAGAAGATGATATTGAAGCTGCAGCACGTCGCGTTCAGGAAATGAAAGCTGAGTCTAAAGGCGCGTCTCCGCTGTCTGCTGGCGATGTGACTAACGACCTGAGCCACGTACGTAAAATCATCGTTGCCTGTGACGCCGGTATGGGTTCCAGTGCGATGGGCGCAGGTGTGCTGCGTAAGAAAATTCAGGATGCGGGTCTGTCGCAGATTTCAGTTACCAACAGCGCGATCAACAACCTACCGCCGGATGTGGACCTGGTCATCACTCACCGTGATCTGACCGAACGCGCTATGCGCCAGGTTCCGCAGGCACAACATATTTCGCTGACTAACTTCCTCGATAGCGGCCTGTACACCAGCCTGACTGAACGTCTGGTTGCTGCCCAGCGTCATACTGAAAACGAAGTGAAAGTAAAAGACAGCCTGAAAGACAGCTTTGACGATTCTAATGCCAACCTGTTCAAGCTCGGCGCGGAAAACATCTTCCTCGGTCGCAAAGCGGCCACCAAAGAAGAAGCGATTCGTTTTGCTGGCGAGCAGCTGGTGAAAGGCGGTTATGTTGAGCCGGAATACGTACAGGCGATGCTGGACCGTGAAAAACTGACCCCGACTTACCTGGGTGAGTCTATCGCCGTGCCGCACGGTACGGTTGAAGCGAAAGATCGCGTGCTGAAAACGGGCGTCGTGTTCTGCCAGTACCCGGAAGGCGTGCGCTTCGGTGAAGAAGAAGATGACATTGCCCGTCTGGTGATTGGTATTGCAGCCCGTAACAACGAGCACATTCAGGTTATCACCAGCCTGACCAACGCACTGGATGATGAGTCCGTCATCGAGCGTCTGGCACACACCACCAGCGTGGATGAAGTGCTGGAACTGCTGGCAGGTCGTAAGTAATCCAATCCCACCCTCTCCACATGGAGAAGGTGGGGCTGATTGCCTGATGCGCTTCGCTTATCAGGCCTACAAAACAAAGCGCAATTTGTTGAATTTTCACGTTCTTGTAGGCCGGATAAGGCGTTTACGCCGCATCCGGCGCTGCCCCTCTCCACATGGAGAGGGTTTGGGTGAGGGAAATGCCTCACCCCAGCCCTCTCGGGTAAAAACATTGATGAAGGTTAATACTATGAAAGCATTACATTTTGGCGCAGGTAATATCGGTCGTGGCTTTATCGGTAAACTGCTGGCGGACGCGGGTATCCAACTGACGTTTGCCGATGTAAATCAGGTGGTGCTTGATGCCCTGAATGCCCGTCATAGCTATCAGGTTCATGTGGTCGGCGAAACCGAGCAGGTGGATACCGTTTCCGGTGTAAATGCCGTCAGCAGCATTGGTGATGATGTCGTTGATCTGATTGCTCAGGTTGATTTAGTCACTACCGCCGTTGGCCCGGTCGTGCTGGAACGTATAGCTCCTGCCATCGCTAAAGGGCTGGTGAAACGTAAAGAGCAAGGTTATGAATCCCCGCTGAACATCATCGCCTGTGAAAACATGGTTCGCGGCACCACGCAGCTGAAAGGCCATGTGATGAACGCTCTGCCGGAAGATGCCAAAGCGTGGGTAGAAGAGCATGTTGGCTTTGTCGATTCCGCCGTTGACCGCATCGTACCGCCTTCCGCTTCTGCAACTAACGATCCGCTGGAAGTCACGGTAGAAACCTTCAGCGAATGGATTGTTGATAAAACCCAGTTCAAAGGCACACTGCCGAACATCCCAGGTATGGAATTAACAGACAACCTGATGGCATTTGTCGAGCGTAAACTCTTCACCCTGAACACAGGTCATGCTATAACCGCGTACCTCGGAAAACTGGCGGGCCATCAGACCATTCGTGATGCGATTCTCGACGAGAAAATCCGTGCAGTGGTAAAAGGTGCGATGGAAGAAAGCGGCGCTGTACTGATCAAGCGCTATGGCTTTGATGCTGACAAACATGCAGCATACATCCAGAAAATCCTCGGTCGTTTTGAAAATCCGTATCTGAAGGATGATGTGGAGCGTGTAGGGCGTCAGCCGCTGCGTAAACTGAGCGCTGGCGATCGTTTGGTAAAACCGCTGTTGGGTACGCTGGAGTACGGTTTGCCGCACAAAAACCTGATTGAAGGTATCGCCGCCGCGATGCATTTCCGTAGTGAAGATGATCCGCAGGCGCAGGAACTGGCGGCACTGATTACCGAGAAAGGCCCGCAGGAAGCGCTGGCGCAAATTTCCGGGCTTGATGCTAACAGCGAGGTAGTCGCCGAAGCAGTCACGGCTTATAACGCAAAATAATGGTAGACCAGGCGCAGAAAACCCTGCGCCTGAACAACAGATTGTCAGATATGCAGGCAACAATGGAACAAACCCAGGCCTTTGAAAACCGTGTGCTTGAGCGTCTGAATGCTGGCAAAACCGTGCGAAGCTTTTTGATCACCGCCGTTGATCTCCTGACCGAGGCGGTGAATCTTCTGGTGCTTCAGGTATTCCGCAAAGACGATTACGCGGTGAAGTATGCTGTAGAACCGTTACTCGACGGCGATGGTCCGCTGGGCGACCTTTCCGTGCGCTTAAAGCTGATTTATGGGCTTGGCGTGATTAGCCGCAACGAATATGAAGATGCGGAACTCTTGATGGCGCTGCGTGAAGAGCTGAATCACGACGGTAACGAGTATGCCTTTACCGATGATGAAATTATTGGGCCATTTGGCGAGCTGCACTGCGTGGCGGCGATCCCACCGCCGCCACAATTTGAACCAACGGATTCCAGTTTGTATGCGATGCAAATTCAGCGTTACCAACAAGCTGTGCGTTCAACAATGGTCCTTTCACTGACAGAGCTGATTTCCAAAATCAGCTTAAAAAAAGCCTTTCAAAAGTAAGCGATTACTGCTTCTCAACCTGCTTCGGCCGATAAAGCCGACGATAATACTCCAGACGTTGCAGATATAACGGCACGCTTTCCTCAGGTATACCGGACGGAATAGCGTCGCGGGGAGGAAGCTTTTTCAGATACTCCCGGAACGCCTGGCTTGATGCCATAAAATCTACGGCTTTGTCGATCAGATGCGGAACGTTTTCACCTAATTTGCCCATGATAATATCTCCGTATTACCCCGCGCCGGGAATGCGCGGCCGCCAATTTTAGTTTAGGATCCAGGTCAAGATGGCATTAAGGAAAACGTGCTTATTCCTCAATGTTCACCCTCACTGGTTATCTTTTTCTTTTAATTTTACTACAAATCAAAACGTTACATGGTTTTTGAGCATGTAACTGGTTGCAAGGAAGAACTATTACAATGTCATCAGTTGTGAACAAAGTGCCTGGTCGCGCATACTAGGGACTATAAATTTATCTTTATCAGAAGCCATCAAATGAAAGAAGTCGAAAAAAACGAAATCAAACGTCTCAGCGATCGCCTGGACGCCATCCGCCATCAGCAAGCCGATCTGTCGCTGGTTGAAGCCGCAGACAAATATGCCGAGCTGGAAAAAGAGAAAGTCACGCTGGAAGCTGAAATTGCGCGTCTGCGCGAAGTTCATAGCCAGAAACTCAGCAAAGAAGCACAAAAGCTGATGAAGATGCCATTCCAGCGTGCGATTACCAAAAAAGAGCAAGCTGATATGGGCAAACTGAAGAAGAGCGTTCGCGGACTGGTCGTTGTGCACCCGATGACCGCACTGGGCCGTGAAATGGGCCTAGAAGAGATGACCGGGTTCTCAAAGACTGCCTTCTGATCAATGTAATCACCGCTTCCTCTATTTTTACTCGCTCCTGCTGACACATGCAGGAGCCGGTTTCAGATACCGAACATTTTTAACATTACATGTTCAATGTTGCCCGCTCGCTTGCCTCATTGTCACAGGCTAAATTCTGAAAATATTCTGCGTAATAAAAGTACTATATATAAATATTAAATATGATTATTCGTGTATTAATGCTTAATTATTTATATTTTTCAACCATCATCACATTTATTTTATCAAAACATCCACCATACGAATATTAACTTCTTACCTTCCTCGCTTTTACTCCATTAAATATTTGACATTGATTGACACCGATCATTAAAATTCGCGCGATTTACTCATTATCATCGACAAACTAAAACAATTTGACATTTAATAACACACTCTCAATGCCCATTAATTAAAAACTCTCTCATCTATTTTTATTGTGAATATAAAATATTAAATCATTCACACAAAAAATAATTATACCGTAGTTTTCAACGCATCAGGATTATGAAAAGGAATTCATCCCATGAGCATAAAAAAAGCACTATTAAATGTGTTAACGATATCGTCACTCTGTGCATTAACGGGGTGTGACTATATTGAAAAAGTAAACTCAATCGACGAGTTCACCAGGCAGCAAGCGTTGCAACAAAGTCAAATAGACGCGCTTAAAAAACAGCAAGATCAATATAAAAGCAAAATTGAACTTATTGAAAAACAACAAAACAGCATCATAACCAGTACCAAAACGCTTGCCAGCGTCGTGAAATCAGTCAAGGACAAGCAGAATGAGTTTGTCTTCACTGAATTTAACCCGGCACAAACACAATATTTCATTTTAAATAATGGCTCCGTAGGTTTAGCAGGCCGCATACTGTCTATTGACGCCGTAGAAAATGGCAGCGTTATTCGTATTTCACTGGTCAACTTATTAAGCGTTCCCGTATCCAATATTGGTTTTCATGCCACCTGGGGCAACGAAAAACCTGCCGATGCTAAAGACTTAGCAAAATGGCAGCAATTACTTTTCAGCACCTCAATGAACTCCTCGCTGAAATTATTACCAGGTCAATGGCAAGACATTAACCTGACGCTGAAAGGCGTATCTCCTAATAATCTTAAATACCTGAAGCTCGCCATCAATATGGCAAACCTTCAGTTCGACGACCTTCACTCTGCTGCATATCAGCAGCGAAAAAGCAAAAAATAAATGCAGCTTCTGCGCTTATATCAAGGAATAGAGAGCATCAATAATGAACAAAATATTTAAAGTTATCTGGAATCCGGCGACGGGCAGTTACAGCGTTGCCAGCGAAACGGCGAAGAGCCGTGGCAAGAAGAGCGGACGCAGTAAGCTGCTAATTTCTGCATTGGTTGCAACTAGTGGGATGTTGTCGTCGTTTGGAGCAAATGCAGGGAACGAACCGGGTACCCCAACTACCCCGGCAGGTCAGAATAATGGCGACGGTTGGGTTGCTATTGGTGAGGGATCTCAAGCAAGTACCCAGACCGATACAAATGGTGCATCGACGGCATTGGGTTACTACGCCAAAGCGCTGGGGTTATGGAGCACGGCGACCGGCGCATACAGTAGTGCAGGAGGAGGTGCCTCTCTGGCTTTAGGTGTGAAAGCTGACTCTTCGGGCGATCGTGCTATAGCCATAGGGGCTTCCTCTGTTTCCTCAGGAAATCATTCCATGGCGATAGGCGTCTCTTCTGGTTCCAGTGGTATGAATGCCATTGCTCTCGGTCATTCCGCCAAAGCAAATTCCGATTACAGTATGGCATTAGGTTTCGGTACTAGCGCTGCGGGAAACGCCGTTGCCATAGGCCGTAGTAGTCGGGCTAACGCTTCGGACAGCCTTGCAATAGGCAGAATAGCCACTGCCAGTGGCTCTGCCGCCATTGCAATGGGCGCTGAGAGTGAAGCCGCTGAAAATGCGACGGCCGTTGGTACTAAAGCTGAGGCAAATGGGCTTAATAGTATCGCGTTGGGCTCTGGGGGTATTGCAGATGCCGATAACACGATTGCTCTGGGCAATCAAAGCCAGGCCGTAGCTGCTGGTGCAATTGCCATCGGTCAGGGGAATAAAGCTGACGGCGTAAATGCTATCGCGCTGGGTAATGGTAGTATTACAGGTGGCGCAAATGCTATTGCTCTAGGGCAAGGTAGTTATGCCGGTTTAGAAAATGGCATTGCAATTGGTAGTCAAGCCAGTGCTCAAGGGAAAAATTCCGTTGCTCTGGGCGCTGGTTCTGTAGCGACTGAAGAGAATTCCGTCTCTGTGGGGAACACAACAGTTCAGCGACAAATTGTCAATATGGCAGCAGGTAATATCAGCACTGACAGTACTGATGCTATCAATGGATCACAGCTTTATGCTATCAGTAAGTCAGTAGCGGACCATCTTGGTGGGGGAGCTACCGTCAATTCGCAAGGCGTCGTTACTTCCCCGAATTACAGACTGAAAAATGGTATTTATGGCAATGTTGGCGACGCCTTAGCGGATCTAAACAATAATACGATACAATGGGACTCCCTTAAAAAGGGATATAGTGCGGCACATGGTACAGATGCCACCAGCATCATCACCAACGTTAAAGCCGGCACTATTTCTGCTACCAGTACGGATGCGGTTAACGGTTCTCAGCTGAAAGCTACCAATGACGATGTCGAGGCCAATACCACCAATATCGCTACTAATACCAGCAACATTGCCACGAATACGGCAAGTATTGCCACCAACACCACCAACATCTCCAACCTGACGAATTCCGTTGGTGACCTTAAGGATGATGCCCTGCTGTGGAATGATGCTAAAAATGCATTCAGCGCCGCGCACGGCACCGATGCCACCAGCAAAATCACCAACGTACTGGCAGGCACTGTTTCTACCACCAGCACCGATGCCGTTAACGGTTCACAACTTCAGAGTACGGCAAGCACCATTACGTCCTATTTGGGCGGCGGTGCAACAATGAGTGATACCGGCGTATTTAC